>JAAYMJ010000057.1 GCA_012521455.1 Clostridiaceae bacterium | reverse complement strand
TGTTAAGGCAATCCCTTGACGAAACAGTAACTTTAAGTGGAAGGGTTTATCAAGGGGATTATTCAAAAGAATTAAGCATAACATTTACGGTTGGAAGAATAACAGATGATGAAATTTTGGACAATTTAGTGTTAAGATACGATTTTGAAGACAGCGGGACTATCATTTATGATAAATCAAATAATGAAAATCACGGTGAAGCGACAAACGAATTAGTGCAAAAATACAATGTCGCAAACATAAAGGATAATGCCATTATAAAAATGCCGAATGATATCCATAAAGACATCACGGATTACACCATAATGGCTTGGATCCGCCCTGACGATTTGACAAGGGAAGGGCAAAGAATTTATGATATCGGAAACATATACAGGCCGCAAGGGCCAAACGGCTATGCCTTTTTAAGGGTTAATCCCACAGGTACATTAAGTGTGGGGGTAAACAACGGTGGCCAGACTCAAATCGTAACCTCGGAAGGAAGGGTTAGCGAAAAACAATGGAACCATGTGGCGGTGGCATATTCCGCAAGCGACTGCGCGACCTACATTTATATCAATGGCGGGCTTGACACCATAAGCTATGACATAACAAACACAATCGCAAATGTGGGAAGCACTACAACCAGCAACCTAATCGGGCGCAGCCAGTGGTTTAGTTCCTCCCTTGCTTCAACTAACCGCGACTTCTTTGGAAAAATTGACAATTTTGAGTTTTATAATGTTACACTTTCTGCTTCCTCAATAGTAAGCAGAATGAATGAGCCCTTTAGCATTTCAGATTTTGAATATATTGACAGCACCTATATTGATGGCGCAAACCTTCTTAGAATTTACATCGGCGCTCAGGAAAGTTTAAACGGCGCGAAGGTTATCGCCGCGGAATATTCTGATGAAAGCTGCAAAATTTTAACTCAAATAAAAAGCAGGGATATTAACATAAGGCCCGGACTAAATTTAATTGACGTAGATATCACAAAACAAGACGGGCACTTTATCAAGTTTTACATCTGGGAAAGCTATCAAAGCCTTGTGCCAATTGAGCTTTCAGGATATGAAAAAGAAACTGTCAGGGTAATTTCCTCCCCAATTGAGCTTAGCAGGGCTGACAGCCATTTGCTTAACACGCAGTTTTATTTAAAGAGCTATGCCCATGACAAATACGCAAGCGCAAGCGGGGCAAACATTGTGTTTAAGGACTGGCAGGACGGGGACAACACTCTTCTTTGGACTGGCGAGTTTAACTATCAAAGCACCATTGAAGGGTACTTTTACCTAAAGAATGTAGCAACCAACAGCTATATTTCTTCAAACGCAAGGCTAGGCTCAAGCAATTCCTGGAGAATTGAAAACGTAAATGGTTTAAAGAATGTATTTACAATAAAAGCTTCCAATGGTAACTACTTATGCGCAAACGCTTCAGGCTCTGTTTACTTGACAACTCAGCCGGGTGAGGAATCCTATTGGGAAATCAGGATGGTAAAACGCGACGCTTTCGCAAATATGTTGATTTCCCCCGGATTTTTAAGGCTTTCACCACATGAACAGCAGCGTCTTTACGATGTAACCAGCCAGCCCTTGTGGCTTTCATCAAACAGGAAAAGCACGCTTCTTGGCAGAATGGGAAGCAATTACAATTCCCTATCCGCAGTGGAACAGGAAGAAATCTTAAGAAGCATATTTAGTTACACCCCGACGTCCCAAATCAACAGGTCTGTAAACAAGGACACCACGGGATATAAGACCACCTACTCCATAGGTGAAATTACGGAAGCTACTTATGGCGAATGGGGTACAAGCGGCAATTTGAACGGTTATACCGCAGTGGTTGTGTTTAACAATGAAAAAACAGGTGAGCCTGAGCATACCGTGCGGGTTTATGCAAGAAGCAGGAATGTAATTAATAATTTCGCGGAAGCCTTTTCTTGCATACCATACGAATTCAGAAGGTTCATAAAAACCGTAATTGACTCGTATAATACCGCAAACCAATTTAACGCAGGCGCGGATGCAATGTATATCAGGACTTCATATGAAGTTAGCGCGTCGGGTATTGCCATGACAGGCGCCCACGAGCTTGGGCACTCACTTTCTGCTACAAGCGGATGGTGGGACAGCAAGTCCACTTACACAAGCGCGATGAACAATGACATCTTTAAGGTTTCAGGATATGGCGCGACAAACAGCGCGGAAGATTTCGCGGAATTTACCCAGCTTGTGATTTCCTGCCTAAACAGGCCATATTCCATGGAAGCTGTAAAGATTATGTTCCCCAACAGATTTGAAGCGCTTGTGACATTAATGCGAAGCTACGGCGGAGGTACCTGCATTTTGGATAAATTCATGTAAAACTTATATGACGTAACAAATTAAATAATTAATAGAATTTTGTTTCTCCTAAAATGCCGCTTTCGGGCTTTGCCCAAAGGCGGCATTTTTTATGGAAAACATATCCAATTTATTTGAAAATCAAAATGAATAGTGGTATGATTAAATTGTAAAGCTTTGATAATTTTGGAGGAATTTTTATGTATGAGGATTTAAAAAGAGTGATTGATGAAAATGAAAACATAGTGTTTTTTGGCGGGGCGGGGGTTTCCACCGAAAGCAATATCCCCGATTTTAGAAGCACGGACGGATTGTATCACCAAAAATATAAATACCCGCCGGAAGTTATTCTTTCCCACACCTTTTTTATTGGACATCCAAAGGATTTTTTTGAATTTTACCGTGAAAAAATGGTTTATAAAGACGCAAAGCCCAATTTAGCCCATATCGCTTTGGCGCGGTTGGAAAAGGAAGGAAAGCTTTTGGGGGTAATTACCCAAAATATTGACGGGCTACATCAGGCGGCGGGAAGCAAAAATGTGATTGAGCTTCACGGGAGCGTACATAGAAATTACTGCATGAATTGCAAAAAGTTTTACCCGCTGGATTTTGTCCTAAATTCATCCGGTGTTCCCCGCTGCAGCTGCGGCGGGATTGTAAAGCCCGACGTGGTTTTATATGAAGAACCCTTAAATGACAAGGCAATTGAAGACGCGAT
>JAAYMJ010000056.1 GCA_012521455.1 Clostridiaceae bacterium | reverse complement strand
GTGAATACGTCCCATTCGCCGGAGATAATCCTTTGTCTTGCTTCTTCAACTTTTTCAGCCGCGCCTTCAGGTGCAAGGGCTTCGTTTAATGGCGCAAGTAGTGTTACGCCGCTGTCTAGGCCTTCCCAGTAGCTGATTGGCTTCCATGTGCCTTCCATAGCGCTCTTAACCTGGTCAACATAAAATTGTCTCCAGTCCCAGATAGCTGATGTAATTGTTGCTTCAGGAACAACCTTTGACATATCTGTGTGATAACCGATACCCCATACGCCGCGTTCCCTAGCAGCTTCCTGGGGAGCAACGGAGTCTTGGTGCTGCGCGATTACATCGCAGCCCTTGTCAAGCAAAGCGATTGCTGCTTGTTTTTCTTTCGCGCTGTCAACCCAGTCATGGGTCCACATAACTTCAACTGTTGCATTGGGGTTTACGGATTGAACGCCTAGTGCAAAAGCGTTAATACCCCTGATAACTTCAGGAATTTCCATAGCTGCCACATATCCGATTTTGTTTGTCTGTGTCTTCAAACCTGCAACTATACCGGATAGATATCTTGCCTGATAAATCCTTCCAAAGTAGTTTCCAAAGTTTTTATCGTTCATTTTGTAACCTGATGCATGCATGAAGATAACATCCGGATATTTTTCAGCCATCATTTCTGTCCCGTCCATAAATCCGAAAGAACAGGTAAAGATCATTTTGCAGCCTTCATCAATTAGCTCTTCAATTGCGCTAACTGTTTCTTCAATTGTTTCCCCAACGGATTCTTTGTAGTATGTTTTAACGCCTAGTTCTTTTTCAATAGCAAGCCTTCCTTCGTTATGGGAATAAGTCCAGCCGCCGTCGCCGATTGGCCCGACATACACAAACCCGACTTTGAAGTCTTCTTTTGATTCTTGAGGTTTAGCACTTTCCTGAGGCTCTACGTTTTTCTTTGCGCATCCCGCCAGTGCTAGGGTAAATAGCATTACCACGGTGAGTAATAGGGACAAAAGTCTTTTGTTCATCTTTTTACCATCCTCCAAATATTTATTATGGATATTACATCCTTTTGCAACAAAGACTATTATAACTTATATATTGATAATTTTCAACAATTTTTACTTTATATAAATTGCATAAAAATTCGTGGTGCAAGTATCAATTTATTGACTTTTGGCCTTACATTAAATCATTGGATTACGCCCGTCGTGGTTCTTACCTCAAACACTCCGCCCGCCGCGGTATTTGCGTTTTTAACCCTAAAGGTAACAGTTACTTTATCCTTGCCTTGGGTAACCTCTTTTGGGATTGCGTAGAACACATAGAAGGAGGAGTTGGGCTTGTTGTTGTTGAGAGTCTGTTCCCCGACTTTTACCCCGTCTACTAAAATGTCGAAATTCCTTGTGTATGAAACCCCGTTTTTATTAAACGGCGTGTCGCTTCCCCAGTATACCACATACAGGTAGTTGTTATTATCCGGGTCCACCATCATGTCATAACTAAAGAATGAGTCGGATGAACCCCACGCGTCGCGCCATCTGTAAATCAGGCCGCCGCTTTCAAAATACCCGTTGTTGCTGTCTTTAGATTGCAAATTGTGCCCGATTTCATCCTGCTGCCCGTCTGGGATAACCGAGTCAATGGTGATATCATTTAGCTGCTTTTCAAAGGCCGAGGGGTTTGTGTTCAAATACCAGTAAACGGTGTAAAACTCATGGTGTACCGCAAAGAAGGGTTTTAGGGTTACCGCTTTTTTATTGGACGTATAATCCGGGCCAATCTCAAAGGTAAGGGTTTCTTCGTCTTTTAGTTCAATATGGCTTAAAATATCGTCCTGGCAAATCAGGGTTGGCACATATGTGGTTGTGGAATCCAGCCCTGTTTCCTTTTCAACCGTATCGTTTGGAAGGCCTTCGCTTCCAAACGCCCCTGCCAAAACAATGGGGCCGTAGGTAAAGGCAATCTTATTGGGGTTGTCTTTTGCAACGTATTTTTGAAGTGCCATGGGTAGGGTAACTTCAATTACATCCCCTGCCTGCCATTGTTTTGACAATGTGATATAATCATCATTTCCAATGTTTTCAACCGATTCACCGTTTACATATACTAAAGGGGTTCCTGCCAGCCACTTGGGTTTTCTGATTTTAATATTCGCAAAGGCATTCCCTTCCTCAACGGTAAGCGTTAGTTTATCACCATAGGGGATATCACTTTCCTGTCTTAGTACGATTCCCTTATCGCGCCATGTGAGGCGGGATGAAATAAACAAATTCACATATAAATCATTTCCTGATTTAAAGTAAATCCCTTTTGCGTATTTCGCGGGGTTTTCCATCCCGGTCCCGGTGCAGCACCAGAAGGAATTATCATGGGTTCCGTAAATCCTGTAATGCCCTTGCAGGGTTGAGGTAAAGTAGGTTTTGTTTCCAGTTAGCGGGTCTTGGGACCCAAGAATCTGGTTAAATAGGGCATTTTCAAAATAGTCCATGTATTCCTTCTTTTGTTCCCATGTGTACAGGTGTTCTGTCAGTTTAAGCATATTATTGGTGTTACAGCTTTCGGCGGTTTTAATTCCCAAAGTTTCCGCGCCCAATGCCTCAAAGTGCTCGGAAATGCTGTTTCCGCCAAAAACATAGGAACGGTTTTTAACAACGGTGTCCCAGAAGAATTGCGCCGCGGTTTTGTAATTTGTCATATCCGGGTCGTTTTCATAAATGGAGGCCGCGCCAATTATTTTTGGAATCTGGGTATTAGCATGGTATCCCGTGAGGTTATCCTGCTTTCTTGAAAGAGGGTCTAGGATTTCGTTATGGGTAAACCTCTTGGCAAGTTCAAGATAGCTTTCATTTCCCGTTATATCATAAAGCTCTGCAAATACCTCATTCATTCCGCCGTGTTCACAATTTAGCATTCTCTGAACCTGGGCGTCGGTTAAATTGTCAAGGCCTGTCTTTGCCCAATTTGCAAATTTAACCACCACATCCAAAGCTTTTTTGTTCCTGCCGTGAATGAATGCGTCAATTAAGCCCTGATAGGTTTTGTGAATGTTGTACCACGGAACCCAATATCCCGCAAGGTTAAACTTTTCAGCGGAGAAGTTTCCACTAAATACCTGCCTGAAGGGGGTTTCTTCCACGCCGCCGATATAGCCGTTTCCGTATTCACTTTGGATGTAAGCAAGTTCATCTATGATATAGTCAAGCCTTTGCTTAAACTCTTCATCCCCTGTTGCCGCATAAAAGAGGGATACCGCGCTTAAATAGTGTCCTAGCGAATGGCCCGAAATCTGCATGGACTCCCATCCGCCGTATCTTGCTTTTTTAGGGGTCAAACCCGCCGCCTCATAATATGGGGCAATAAGTCTGTCCATGTCTAAATCTTTTAGATAAGCTGCACCTACGTTTTGGCTTTCTAAGAAAATGCCGTCTAGAAGCTTGACATCGCCAAGGCTGAAAAAGCCCGCCTCATTTGCTTGTATTTCCCTTTGAACCACTTGTGATATTGGCTGCATGTTCTTTCTCCATATAAAAGATTTTGCCAGATAAGTCCCGCCCCCGCTTGGTTTATCCAATGAAAGCTCAAAGCTGGCCTCATTTTCCAAACTAAATTCCTTAATGCTCATGCTCTCTAATTTTCCGTCCAATCTATAAAGCCCAAGCATTGCGTATAAATTTTCAGGGTTTTCGGCTTCCACCTTGATTGAGCTTACAATTTTGTCCGGCAGGTTGAAAATGTCCGAACTTACTTTAAACCCTTCCACAAGGGACCTGTCCTTATAGGTTATATAGGCATTTACGCTGTATTCTTCCCCTGATACATAAACCTTGCCTTCCACAATCATGTGTTCAGCCACTTCAACCGTATCCTGTTCCCAATAAGTTTTAGCAAAGGCCACAAGGCCGTTTTCATATGTAACTTCCACCCTTTTAGGCAATG
>JAAYMJ010000055.1 GCA_012521455.1 Clostridiaceae bacterium | reverse complement strand
TCCCACGCCTTCTGTCAAGAAGGAACAAAATCCCCAAAAGGGAAACAAAAAGGGAAAACAAAAGGGATGAAAAAGCCCAGATATTTATTGGGCTTTTTTCAATGCCAAAAAGGAAAAACCCCAATATTACCACAATAAACACAATGGCATAAATTGTGATTGTGGTTTTCATTGCTCTAGTCATTATTACCACCATCCACCTTATTTCCGCACTGAGGGCAGAATTTTGTGTTTTCATCCAGTTCATGGCCGCACTGCTGGCACTTTTTAATCAAAGCTGCGCCGCAGTGTATGCAAAACTTCTGATTATCCGAAATTTGCTTTTTGCATTTAGGGCAGAATTTAACAAAGCCATACCCGCAGTTTGAGCAAAATTTCGCCTTCTTTATGTTTTTAGTATTGCAGCTTGGGCAAATTATGAAATCCTCATCAGCTTTGAGGTTTTTCCCGCACAAGGGGCAAAACTTATACTCAGCGCCGATTTCACCGTTGCAATAGGGGCATTTTTGTGTCTCGTTTACGTTTAAATTCTTTGATATATCGCCAAAAGCCCTTCCAAAGTTTCTTCCAACCCCAAGACCCATCCCAAGCCCAAGGCCTGCCCCAAGAAGGGAACTTTGAGCAGGGCCGGGGTTTTTCGCCGCGCTTTCCAAAGTGTCAAATGAGCGCTCCTGCTGGTATGAGTACCCGATAATATCCATTTCCGCCTTCTTTGCCAAAGCGTCTTTTAGTTTTATAACCGCGCTGTCGTCTTCGGGAACGCTGATGTCATTAACATAAAAGTTTATAAGTTCAATGCCGTAATTGTCAAATTCCGGCAGGATATTCTCCTTCAAAGTGTCCGAAATCTCGCTTATGTACGCGTTTATCTCCAAAGCGGAAATCTTTTCTTTGACTAAATACTCTGAAATGCTGTCCTTAGCTTTTGTAAGATACGCCCCTCTGAAATATTTAATTAACTCATTTGAGGTAAAAGCGGGAAGGGTTCCAACCAAAGAGGTCAAAAACTTTCTTGCGTCCTTAATCCTGATACCAAACTGCCCGTGGGCGCGGACAGGAAGAAAAACGTTGTATTTAGGGTCCTGAATTTGTATTGGCGTAGGGGTGCCCCATTTGACGTCAAGGGTGGTAACCTTGTTCACATACCACACTTCGGCGCTAAAAGGGCTTTGGCCGCCAAAGGGAATGTTTATAATTTTATTTAAAAGCGGGATATTTTTCGTTTCAAGGGTGTGGGTCCCCGGGCCAAACCAGTCAAGGGCCTGGCCGCCTTTGAACAAAATGGCTTCCTGGGACTCGTTTACTATTAACTGTGTCCAGGTGCCAAGCTGTGTGTCTGGGTGCTTCCATGCAAACACATTTGGCGGGCCGTCGTATTTTACAACTTTTACAATTGCCATAAAAACCACTCCACTCAAACTTGAAATTTTGGCATATTCAGCTATATTTTACCATCAAATCAGTAACTGTGCAACATTTTGGGTTTATTAAAAATATCTGAAAATCATTACGTTCTTTACTAAAATATGCTAAAATAAAAATAAAAAGTACGAAAGGAAAAACCATGGGTTTGCGATGTAGACGGAAACTTCAAAGAAAAATATTATTAAAAATAACTTAATGATTGGAAGCGCCAAAAAACAGCCCGCAATAAGCAGGCGTATTTAATCATAAACGCCCGCGCTTATGCGCCAATTGACTTTATAGGGAAAGGGTTTAGTATTATGAAAGACAAAGACAGCGTAATAATCCAAAGTTTTAAGGACACAAAGAATGTTTATTCTAAAACCTATAAAACCCCCAAAAACGGCAAGGACCAGTGGTGGCGGGAAGGCATGGTTACAGGAAACGGGGAAAACGGGGCGCTTGTTTTAGGAGCACCAATTGAAGATGTGATAATTTATCAAAACATCCTCTTTAATATGCCCACCAACGATTTAAGGGATACCCCCGATATTTCGGGAAAACTTGAAGAAGTGCGCCAAAACTTGATTAATAATATCCCGCCGAAAACCGATTGGAATATGCAGTATGACTACACCTTCCACCCCGCCCACCAGTTAAGGCTTAAAATGGGGACAAAAGGGGATATTTTAGAGTTTTGCAGGTGGACAAATTATGAAACCGCGGAAATTGGCACAACATACGCCGATGATTTGGGGACATGGGAAAGGCGCACCTTTGCCTCAAGAGCGGATAACGTGGTAATCACCCATATAAAATCATCATCAAAAGGCGAAAAGGTGAATTTGAAATTATCTATTGACGATTTAGACTTTATGAGCTATGAAAACAAAAAGGTTGACTCAAATATCCGATACAAAAAAATTGCGGGGAATAATGGGAATTATATCGGCCTAGTTTCCCACTATCCCGAATATGAAAACAGTGAGTTAAAATTCGGGGGTTATGCAGGGGTAACCTACATAATAAACTATGGCGGGGCTAAAAAGTTAATTGATTTAGGAAATAATCCCGACCTCATGGCGGCGCAAGGAAGCAAAAATTTTGAAGTAGAAATCGAAAATGCGGATGAAGTTTACCTAATCACAAAATCCGACCGCACATTTAACATGGGAAAATATGAAGATTTTTCAAAACAGGAAAACTTTGAGATTGTGGAAAAATTAGTATCCGATATCTTAAAAGTTATTAAAAATAAAGAATATTACAGCACAGATAAACTAGACTATGTAAAAATGCTTACCCCCCATGTAAAACTTCATGCAAAAGAGTATATAGCCCTCTCACTAAACTTATATCCCGAAATTGAGGACAAAAACTTATCAAATGAAGAACTAATCTCAAAACAAAAATCCAATCAAACAACTATAAATAAAGAAATGCTGCAGCGGGCCTTTTACGCGGGAAGATATGCCGCCGTATGCTCATCAGGTTTGCTTGTGCCACGCCTTGGAGGAATGTGGACAGGCGCATGGGGCAGTAACTGGCAGGGCGACTGGACGACGGACGCAAACATAAATTTGCAAATTTCAGGCTATAACATTGGCAACCTGAAGGAGAGCTTTAAAGGCTACATAAACTTTATACTAAAAATCTCAAAGGACTGGGTGGATAACGCAAAAAAAATATATGGAATGAAAGACGCCCTAATGGCGCCCCCAAGAACTGACGCGGACCGCGGAAGTATTGTGCATTTTGCGGGAAGCTACCCCTTCCAGTATTGGAACGCGGGGGTAAGCTGGCTGATTTTGCCCATTTATGAGCACTACTTATGCTACGGCAACCAAAAAATACCCTACAATGAGGAAATAGACTTGGAGACTTTGCGGGAAGTGCTGGATTTAACCGGTGAAAAACTCCAAAAAATTAAAGC
>JAAYMJ010000054.1 GCA_012521455.1 Clostridiaceae bacterium | reverse complement strand
TGAAGCCACCAAAGTTTCCCGCGGCAGGGTTTTTACTGTTGGTTTAAGCCCCGGCAGGGCTAGCGGCGATAGGAATTTTGAGCCAAAAACGCCCATTACGCGGGAAGGTACATCAAACAGCGTTTTTGACGCTGATATATTGGAGAATGCCCATTCAACCAATATCCCCAATATGTCAGGTGTACCCGTAGGCAATAACGAAAATCATACAAATGAAGAAATTGATTTTTCAGGCGTAAGGGTTGAAAATACCAATACTTTAACGCCTCAGGAAATTTCAAAAGAAGTTTTTGACACAATTTTTACCGTATCACCCCAAAAGCCCGAACCAAATTCAGGCAGCAGCGCCTTTGAAATTGGAATAAAGCAGGGTGGGCAAATTAACAATCCCAATTTTACAATTTACAGTCAAAACATAAAACATAAGCTTCCTAAATTACAAATCCAAAACACCCCAAGGGTATTCCCGGCGCATGCAAATGCCAAAACGGAAATTAAAATTGACTTAATTAAAACTTTTGAGCACACATCCTATGATGTTTTAAAAATCCGGGAAACCAAGGCGGAACATTTTAAAGTCCTAAACGCTTTAAAGCCCGGCCAAAGCACTACCCCTGTTTCAGATAATGTTTCGGACATAAGGGAATATAAAATCCCAAACAGCAAATCTGCGGTAATTGGCAGGGAAGGTTTAATAGAAGGCGAAATTTCAAAAACAAGTCTTTTCATCTTAGATAATTCCGTCACAAATGACCCCAAAGTTAAAAGCAGGCAAGAAAAAATATTTATAAAAGAAAACGGGGAAGTTTTACAAAATGACAGCATACCACCCGTAGGCAAAGGCGGGGAAAAGCTAACGTCAGGCACACAAAAGCCAGGGGTTTCAAAAAACCAGCCTGAAATATTTGCCCATGACAAAAAGGCGGATTCCTTAAAAGAGGGCAAAGATAAAACCAGCCTCTTTGAAAATGAAATCCCAATCCAGGAAAGCAAAAATGTTATATCTACAAAAAATGAGATTGCTTTTAAGGATGAAAAAGTGCCGGTTTCAAACCAAGCCTTTGAAGCTTTCCTTGAAATGGCAAGGGAAGGAAGGCGGGAAATTGTTGTAAAGCTAAATCCCGAAAACCTTGGGCAGTTAAGCATAAGAGTTTCACAGACAAAAGACGGGATAAGCGCTAAAATTATTGCCGAATCCCTGGAAGCCATGAAGGAATTAACCGCCCAAAGTGATGTGCTAAAAGGGCTGCTAAAAGACGCGGGGGTAAAATTGGACAACCTTGAAATTTACCAAAATGAAAAGGAAACTGGTTTTAGCCAAAACAGCAGCAATCACCAGCGCGGCCAGGAAAAGTGGCAGCAGGAAAAATGGCAGGAAAGCACATACCACTTCTATCAGGGCGGCGCTGACGAGAAAAAGGCAGAAGCAAGAAGTCTTATTAAAAAGATTGGGTTTAATTACTTCATATGAAAGGAGGGCATAAATGCCGGTAGATAGCGTAAATAACTCAATTTACCTTGACAGCATTAAGTACGGGCAGACAAACAAGGGGCAGATTTTAGGCAAAGACGACTTTTTGTTGCTATTGGTTACCCAAATGCAGTACCAAGACCCCCTATCCCCAATGGACAACACTGAGTATGTTGCGCAGCTTGCACAATTTTCCGAGCTTGAGACCATGCAAAATATCTCATTGGCTTACGCAAAAAGCCAGGCCATGAGTCTGGTTGGCAAAATTGTGTCGGTACAGGTTTCAAATTCGGAGGAAGCGGTTGGGAAAGTCGACATGGTTACCTTTGACGGGGCCGACATCTATGTAACAATGGGGGATTTAACTTTTAAGATTGACCAAATCAAGCGGGTTTTTGAAAGTTTCGATTTCGAGACGGAAAACCTGGAAGTTACCGGTGATAGCAAATGAGTACCATTGATTTTTTAAAGAATAATGTCATTACAACCGGACGGGTGCTGGACCCAAGCATAAAGCAAAACAAGACAAACAGTACCCAAAAGAGCGAAAAACCTTTTTCCGAGTATTTAAACGAGGAATTAAAAAAGGGCGATGAGATTAAGTTTTCAGCCCACGCAGTAAAGAGAATGACAGAAAGAGACATAGTTTTGTCTAACGCTGATTTAAACAGCATAAAACAGGCCTTTAGCAGGGCAGAAGAAAAAGGGATCAGGGATTCACTCTTTTTGCTAAAAGACGTGGCTTTAATAGTGAATGTCCCAAACAAAACAGTAATCACCGCGGTTAGCGGGGAAAGCTTAAAAGAAAATGTGTTTACAAATATTGATGGTGCGATTATTTTATAAGCTGGATCTCTTTTCAAATGAGAGGGCTTATCCAACTTCCGACCGACTGACGAAGTTGGCGCACCAGCGGGAAAACAACCAAAAAATTTGAAAGGAGTATTATATTATGTTAAATTCACTATATTCAGGTATTTCAGGATTAAGGGCAAACCAAACCTATTTGGATGTTATTGCAAACAATGTATCAAACGTTAACACCAGCGCATTTAAAGCAAGCAGGGTTACCTTTGCTGACGCTATGAGCTTGTTAAAACAAAGGGGATTTGCGGCGGACACAGATAATGACACAATCGGCGGAAGAAATATGATGCAGGTAGGCAGGGGCACAGTGGTTTCTTCCATCGATATTATAAATACACTGGGTACATTTACTAACACCAACAGAAGCCTTGACGTTGCAATTGAAAAAGCAGGGTATTACTTCATGGTTCAAGACACCGACGGATCCGTTATTTACACAAGGGCAGGGAACTTCTACCTTGACAACGAAGGAAATCTGGTAACATCCTTTGGCAAAAAGGTATTGGGCGCAGACGGCAACCCGCTTAAAATTGACGACCCGCAAAACTACACAAACCATGCTATAAACTCCAAGGGCGAACTTGTTGCCGTTGACGCGGACGGCAAGCTTAAATCATTTGGAACATTGGGGCTTGCTAAATTTGCCAACGAAGACGGCCTTGAAAGGATAGGCTCCAATATGTATAGGACAACTGACGCGGTAGGGGAAATGTTGGAAGGCGTTTCAGGGGATCTCGGATTTGAAACGCTTCTTTCAGAATCAACCCTTGAACTTTCTAATGTTGACCTTTCACAGGAATTTACAAATATGATTATTGCGCAAAGGGCATACCAGTCCAACGCGAG
>JAAYMJ010000008.1 GCA_012521455.1 Clostridiaceae bacterium | reverse complement strand
CGGCGGGGGGCTTACCCAGCTAGGTATTCAGGCTCTAGGCGTAATCTCCATTGGATTGTGGGTCGGCATTTGCGCATTCATCCTATTTACGGTATTAAAACACACAATCGGGCTTAGGGTTTCTTCCAAGGAAGAAATCGAAGGCCTTGACATCTACGAACACGGCACCGAAAGCTATCCTGACTTTATTGCAAAAGACCACATCATTAACTTTTAAAAACCCTTCCCTTAAAATAGACATTTACCCCAATCCGGAAAAAGCCCAAATTTTTGGGCTTTTTCCTTTTTTAAAACCCAAATTAAAATCAAAATTAAGTCTTCTTAAATCTATTTAATACTTTATAAAACTTTTTAAACCCAAAAATTTTTGGTATAATTAATGGCGCAATTTTAAAAAAGAAGGTTTTATTATGCAACAGGGAGAAAAGCCGTACAAAGACATATTTAAGGTTAGCTATCCGGCCTTTTGCGAGCTGGTGCTTTTAACCTTTACAAACATGATAAATATGATGATGATAGGCCGCCTGTCCTCCATGTCAATTTCCGCGGTAGGGTACTCAACCCTCCCCTATTCCTTATTAATCAGCATATTAAGCGCCGTAAACACCGGCACCACTACATTGGTTTCGTGGAAAACGGGGGCAAAAGACCAAAAAGGTGCTAAAGACATTTTAGGGGAAGCAATCATACTTAATTTTTTCTTGGGGATAATTCTAGCCTTTTTGGGCGTTACCCTTGCCCCCGCGGTTGTAACCTTCATGGGTGCGGCTAGGGAAAACTTTTCCGACGCCAAAATATATTTCCAAGTCATATCCTCCTCAATAGTTTTCCAATCCATCACCATGGCCATAACCGCCGCCTTAAGGGGGGCGGGGGAAACCTTTATCCCCTTTGTGTACAACATCATACGGGGCGTATTAAACGTAATATTTAACTTTTTCCTAATCTACGGCCATTTTAACTTCCCCGCTTTAGGGGTTTTAGGCGCCGGGATTTCAAGCCTTGCTGCAACCTTTGTGGCCTTTTTGATTTCCCTTTATGTGGTCTTTTTGTCCAATAAAACGGTTTTGAAAATATCAAGGCAAAATTTTAAAGTAACAAAGGAAGATGTAAGGAAAATCTTAAAAATCGGAATACCTTCTGCCCTTGAGCAAATAGTCATGCAGGGCGGGAACATGCTTTACTATAAAATGGTGGCCTCCCTTGGCGCCTATATTTACGCCGCCCACCAAATCGGCATGAGTATAGGGTCATTGTCCGTTTCCACCAGCACCGCTTTTGGCATTGCGGGAACCGCGCTGGTGGGAAAATCCCTTGGCAAGCACGATTTTGAGGGCGCAAAAAAATACGCCAAAAGCACAATCCTTTTTTCCAATATAGTGTCCGTTTTCGTAGCGGTATTCTTTATCGTATTTTCCTACCCCCTTGCCCTTTTATATACGGACAACACCTATGTGGCAAAAAACGCCCAATTGACGTTAATTCTTCTTGCCCTGTCCCAGCCGGGCCAGTCCACCCAGCTGTCGCTTTCCGGTATACTGAGGGGGGCGGGGGATTCGGCATACCCGCTTTATGCCACCTTCTTTGGGATTTGGGTTTTCAGGGTAGCTGTGGCGTACCTTTTCATTTTTAAATCCGGATTCGGACTGGCGGGCGCGTGGGTTGCGCTGCTTTTGGACCAGTATTTGAGGGCGGCAATTGTCCATTTGAGATTCCGCTTTGGCCCGTGGATGAAAAAATATAATTAATAAATCAGTTAAAACACCCTATGGGAATAATAAAGCTTTGCTTTTACGCAAGCCCAATATTGGAAAAACAATAAAAAAACCCCTATTGCATAAAACAATAGGGATTTCAGACTGTAGACAAACTTAATTTTTGAATGCTTTGGGATTGTTAGGGGCAAAGCCTTTTGAGTTAAATTCCGTGGTTTTCGGGGACATGTGCCCAAAAAGCCACACTTGCAAAGGTGGGCGTTCGCGCCGCAAAGCGTTAGCCCTTGTTTTCAAACAAAAGCCCTAAATCCTGGGCTTTTGTTTGAGCGTGCCGGCTTTGTCATGCAAAAACCCCTATTGCATAAAGCAACAGGGGGCTTTTTTATTCCACAACAGCCGCAGTTCCTGAAGCGGTTACCATAAGCATGTCGTTATTCTGCCCTAAAACCTCATAGTCAATGTCTACGCCCACAATAGCGTTGGCCCCAAGGTTTTTTGCCCTTGCCTCCATTTCCCTGATGGCGGCAAGGCGCGCCTCAATCAGCTCATTTTCATAGGAGGTGCTTCTCCCGCCAAAAAAGTTGGTAAGCCCCGCGGCAAGGTCTTTTAAAAAGTTTACCCCTGATACAACCTCGCCAAACACAATCCCTTTGTACTCAACGATTTTTTTGCCCTCAACAGAAGGCGTGGTGGTAATAATCATTCCCATTTTCCTTTCTTAAATATTATTTTACATTCCCATCCAAGGTCAATAAGGCTTTGTATAAGTCGGGGCGGCGGTCCCTGAATATCCCCCATTCAATGCGCTGTTCATAAATTTTATCCAGGTCAAATTCATGCACTAACACATCTTCCGTGGTTCTGTCCGCCTCGCAAACCTTTTTTCCCAATGGGTCGGCAATAAATGACGAACCGTAAAAGATTATCTCCGACCCGTCCGCCACTTCCTTGCCAATCCTATTTGACGCAACAACGGGAATTAAGTTGCACGCGGCATGCCCTAACATGCAAAGCTGCCAGTGGTCTTTTGAGTCCACCTCAGGAAATTTCGGCTCGCTGCCAATAGCGGTGGGATAAAACAGGATTTCTGCCCCCATCAGCGCCATGCAGCGGGCAGCTTCAGGGAACCACTGGTCCCAGCAAATGCCCACGCCGATTTTCCCGTACTTGGTGTCCCAAACTTTAAACCCCGTATCCCCGGGGTTAAAATAAAACTTTTCCTCATACCCCGGCCCGTCGGGGATATGGCTTTTCCGGTAAACCCCCAAAACCTCGCCGTCTGCGTCAATCACCGCAACGGAATTATAAAGTGCGTTGTTTGCTTTTTCATAAAAAGAAATAGGAAGGACAACGGAAAGCTCTTTTGCCACTTTTTTAAAATGATTCACCGCCGCGTTTTCTGAAAGCGGCTTTGCGTACCTGTAAAACTCGGGCTTTTCCACCTGGCAAAAATAGGGCGTTTCAAAAAGCTCCTGCAATAATATTATGTTTGCGCCCATGGAATATGCCCGCCTTACCAGTTTTTCCGCGTTTTTAATATTTACATCTATATCGTCGGTGCACGCCATCTGCGTTGCCGCAACTTTCACTAGCCTCATAATATCAACCCCTTTTATTCTTTTGGTATTTGCATGGTTATGCAGTGCACATTTCCGCCTTCTTTTATAAGCTTCATCCCGTCAATGCATTTAATCTTCCTGTCTGGGAAAACCCCGCTTAAAGTTTTGTAAGCTAAAATATCGGTAATCTCAGCGTCACCCCCAAAGGTAGGAAGAATTACCCCGCCGTTTACCAGATAAAAGTTTAAGTAGCTTAATGTAAGGGGCTTTCCATTGTAAAGCCTCATGGGGGGCGATTGTATTTTTATAACTTCCAAATTATTATTCTTGCTGTCCTTTGCCTTTTGCAAAACCCCGTAAGCCTCATTGGTTATTTCAAAATTCGGGTCCCCATCATAGGGACAGTATTGCAAAAGCACAACCCCTTCTTTTGCAAAGCATGATATATTGTCGATATGCCCGTCGGTTTCATCACCGAAAAGGCCCCTCTCAAGCCAGATTATATGGCTAATCCCCAAATATTTTTTTAAATTTTCCTCAATTTCAGCCTGGCTCAATTGTGGGTTGCGGTTTTTATTAAGCAGGCATTCCTTTGTGGAAAGCAGCGTCCCACATCCATCCACATGGACGGAGCCCCCTTCCAAAACCATGGGCGCGTCAATTTTAGGCACCCCAAGATACTCCAAAAAGCGGCCGGCGAATTTATCGTCCAAATCATAGGGGGTATATTTTTCCCCCCAGGCGTTAAACTTAAAATTAACGCCGTATCTTTTTCCCGCTTCGTCCTTTACAAATATGGGGCCGCTGTCCCTTGCCCACGCGTCGTTATGGGGGATTTCCACATACTCGCAAAAATCTTCGCAGTATTTTTTAACCCTTTCCTTTTCCCCGGGATTTATTATAAGGTAAACTTTTTCAAACTCAGATATGGCCTTTACAACTTCAGCATACCCTTGGCATACTTCCTCATAGTTTTCCTCATACACCAAGGACTCCCTTACAGGCCACTGAATAATTGTCCCCTCATGCTCTTCCCATTCAGGGGGCATGTAAACTTTTGTATTCATCGCTACCTCCGAAGTTTTTTTTATAATTATACCCCAAAAATCAAACTTGTGACAACAAATTTTAAAAAAAGTATTGACATTAACGCAACGTAAACCTTTATACTGGACACATAGGGGGTGGTTTTATGGAATACACCGTAAAAGCGCTGGCAAAACTATCGGGGGTGTCCTGCCGCGCAATCAGGTTTTACGACGAAAAAAACTTGCTTAAGCCAAAGCGGATAAGCCCTTCGGGATACAGGATTTACGGGGAGGAAGAGGTTAAAAAGCTTCAGGAGATTTTATTTTACAAGGACATGGGCTTTTCAATTTCCCAGATTAAAAAAATAATTGAAAACACCAAAACCGATATCATCAAAATGCTAAAGGAACACAGGGAAAACCTGGAAAAAGAAAAAATAAGGATTGATGAATTAATCAAAAACCTCAATGCCACAATAAGAGAAAAGGAGGAAGGCATAAAGATGGAAAACCAAGAAAGGTTTATGGGCTTTAAAAAGAGAATGATTGAAGAAAACGAAAGGGAATTCGGAAAGGAAATCCACGAAAAATACGGCGATGAAGCGGTGGAGAGGGCAAACCAGAAAATTATGGACATGACGGAGGAAGACTTTGAAAAACTAAACAACATTGAAAAACAGCTATTTATTGCCCTCGGCGCGGCGCTATCCAAGAAAAACCCAAGAGGGGAACACGCACAGCAGGCCGCAAGGCTTCACAAAGACTGGCTTTCCATTCAGTGGGGCGGGTATGACAGCAAAAAGCACTACTATTTAACACAAATGTATCTTCAAGACGAACGTTTTAAAAATTACTACGATACCCGCGTGGGGGAAGGCGCCACAGCCCTATTGGCCGAGGCGGTAAAAATTTATACCGGAATGGATGAGGAAAACAATCTGTCCAATTGAGTTTTGTAAAAAAATTTGTTTATTTGATGTAATAAAACCGCTTTACAATAAGACTTTTTGCTGTTATAATATACTACGTCAAATAAGCGCTGTTAGCTCAGTTGGATAGAGTGGCTGACTTCGAATCAGTTGGTCGGGGGTTCGAATCCCTCACGGCGCACCAAAAGCCGCACATATGTGCGGCTTTTTTTTTCAAAAATTCAATAAATAAAACCGCTCCTTTGAGCGGTTTTATACTTTAGCAGCAGCACCTTCTTCGTACGCAACGCCGCCTGCAACATCTTCTGCGCCAGCGGCAGCAACGTCTAAAAGGAGAAAAAAACAAACACATACGCACCCTCCAAATATATCCCTTGGTATAATATAATATGTCACATTTTGTCAATTTGTGCTATTTTTCAAAAATTTTATATCCCAAAAAAACCCCCTAAATTGAATATTAATAGTTTTTATTCAAATAATACTTAAGCGGGATATTTTTACTATCCCCCATACATGAATAAAATCCACTTCAAAAAAAGAAAATTTAAAGCAAATTTATAATGTATTAGCACTAATTGCCCTCATACTTTTCTCATCTTTTTGGAACACTAAAAAAGAAAAAACGGAGGTTTTTATATGGGAATTATTGCTTGGATTATAATCGGTGCGCTAGCCGGCTGGATAGGCAGCAAAATTACGGGCAACGATAGGGAAATGGGCGCCGTTGCAAACATAGTAGTGGGAATTATCGGCGCCTTTATCGGCGGGCTTGTAATGAACTTTTTGGGAGGAAAAGGGGTTACAGGCTTTAATTTGTGGAGCTTAATCGTTGCCGTAATCGGTTCGGTAATCCTTTTGGCGATTATAAACGCCTTTACAGGGAAAAAGAAATCCCAAACTTAAATCAAAAATATAAAACAGCAAACTGGCATTGTGTCAGTTTGCTTTTATTTTGTTAACTTGCCTTAAGCGTAAGCTATAAACATTAAGGCAGCTTTTCCGCAAACATCTTAGCATTACATTTTTTTACATAATATAAAAAATCCTCCGTTCGTTTGACTTTTATATGTTTGCTATGCTACAATTAAACTAATTTACTGCAAAAAAAATTTTTAAATTTATAAAAACCCCACAAAATTTTGTCCGCATTTGGAGGTATAAAATGAAAAAGTCTATTATTCTGGGCCTGATACTGTCGATGGTTTTCACAAACGCCAGCGCCTATGTGTGCATTAACGAAGTTATGGCAAAAAACGACTCATTTGTGGAATTTGCCGACTCTTTTGGGGAACTATCTGACTGGATTGAGCTATATAACGCAGGGGATGAGCCTGTAAATCTTGAAAACTATTACCTTTCCGACGACATTTCCGAGCCCTGCATGTGGAAATTCCCCCAAGTTATTATAGAGCCAAAATCCTATTTAATAGTATACGCCAGCGGGAAAGATACATATATAAACGGCGAACTCCACACAAATTTTAAAATAAACGAGGACGAAACAATAGTTTTAACAAAGCCCGACGGGATTACGACGGTTGATATAATAACGCTGCCTTCCCTTGAGGCTGATTGTTCCTACTACCGCCGCTTTGACGGGGAAAGCCCCTTTGAGGCAGGGTCGGTGCCTAGCTTTAACAAGCCCAACACCCAGGGGGGTTTGAGAATAAACGTGTTTGGAAAATACATCACCCCCGACACCGCCCCAAGGATAATTAACGGCACCACAATGCTTCCCATAAGGTTTATATTTGACGCATTGGGCGCTTATGTATCATGGGACGGGGCGGCCCAGACAATAACAGGCTATTTTGGGGATACAATCATCACCCTTCAGATTGGGAATAATACCGCCTATGTAAACGGAGAAGAAAGGGCCCTTGCGGTGGCCCCCATGATATTTAACGAAAGAACCCTTGTTCCCGCAAGGTTTATTGCCGAAAGCTTTAATCTGACGGTGGAATATAACGAAAGTACCCGCACTGTTTATATAAAGAGGTGATAACATGAAAAAACTGCTTATAGCGATTTTATCAATCCTGCTTTTATCCACAGTCATTTCCACGGCAGCTGACGAGCTTGAGCCCCCCGTCTTTTCCCACGAGGGCGGGTTTTACACCGATGAGTTTGAGCTTGAGCTTTCCTCAAAGGAAAAATACATCTACTACACCCTAAACGGCAGCGAGCCCGACCCAATTAATAACGCAAAAAACACCTATTTATATACTTCAAAAATCCAAATTAAAAAACCCACCCATACCGACGTGTACGCAATGCTTCCTTCAAACCCGTCTTTTGACCTGCGTCAGAATTTCAACGAATACCGCAGGGAATCCCGCGGGTGGCTTCCGCCGTATGCCCCCAGCAACAAAGCAGTAATAATAAGGGCTATATCGGCAAATGACGCAGGCCAAAAGAGCAAAGTGGTTACAAATACTTATTTTATTGAACCAAAGGGCCGCGCCCGCTACACTTTGCCCGTGCTTTCAATTGCCACCGACCCCGACGGCCTTTTCTCCAATGAAAAGGGGATTTTGGTCCCCGGCACATCTTCCACCCCGAATTATGAAAAGCGGGGGGATGAATGGGAAAGGGTTGTGAATTTGGAACTTTACGATACAAACAACCAAAAAATCGTGTCAAGCCCGGCGGGCGTTAAGACCCGCGGCGGAGGGGGCAGGCACTCGACCCAAAAATCCTTAACCTTAAACCCAAGAAAAGAATACGGGAACGCGAAAATTAAAAACACATTTTTGCTTGATACCGCCGCTAAAAAGTACGGGAAATTAATATTGAGAAACGGCGGGCAGGGTCCGAACCACATGGGATTTGACGACCTTGCGGGGAAACTTGCCATGGACAACGGCCTTGATTCCCAGCACACCCAGCACGTTGTAACCTTCATTGACGGGGAATACTGGGGGATTTATTCCTTAAAAGAAACCGCTGACGCGGATTATCTTGAAGCGACATACGGGGCGCCCAAGGAAAATTTCGCGGTGCTTGAAATCAACGCGACAGTTGTTGACGGCAACAGCAAGGACGCGCAGTATTTTAAAGACTTGGTAAAATTTGCCCAAAGCAACGATTTAAACAATGAAGAAAACTATAAATACTTAGAAGACCGCATTGATTTTGAAAACTTGGCAACATATTTTATTTTGCAATCTTATATTGCAAACACCGACTGGCCCCACAACAATATCAGGTACTGGCGGTACAGGACCGAGCGCCCCTTGCCCGACGCGCCATACGGCCTTGACGGGAAGTGGAGATGGCTTTTGTACGACGCCGACTGCATTTTCGGCTCCCGCTACGACAGTTCCGCGGCGCAAATGAATTTTTCATACAACGCCCTAAACTCCGCAATTAACAATAACAACCTGTCCAGCAACCTCCTAAAGGCGCTCCTAAAAAGCCAAAGATTTTCCGACTATTTTAAAGCGCGGCTTGAGGATATGCTAAATATAACCCTTACGGAGGAAAGGCTGCTATACCGCATAAACGAGCTTGATAACACCATAAAACCCGAGATTTTGGAACATGTAATCCGCTGGCGCTACCCTGCCATGGCAACATCCCTTGCCCAGAGGGAATTAGAGGTGCCGTCAAGCCAAAAATGGGACTACAACATAAGCCAAATGCGCCTGTTTGCAGCCCAAAGGCCGGCAATTTTCAAAAGCCATTACAAAAGCTATTTTAAAATGCCCGCAAATGACCATAAAATCACCATCACATGGGACAAAGAAGGCGGGGAAATAATTGGCACGACAATGCCCCTTCCAAACACCGGAAGCTTCACAGGCTCATATTCGGAAGGTTTAAACTTTGCCTTTACCGCAAAAGCAAAAAGCGGGTACAAATTTTCAGGCTGGGTAGGTACTTACACCAGCAAAAACCCCAACTTATACGTAAACCTAAATGGCGATATCATACTGGAAGCAGTGTTTGAAAAAATATAACCCAAAAAGTGCTGTTTTAAAAACAGCACTTTTTGCTTAATAAATTTTTGTTTATTATATAAATTTTGTCAAAAACCCGAATTTTTTTTGTTTTTTTTAATTTTTTCACGATTTTATATTTAAATATTGAAAAAAATATATTATAATAATTTCATTGGCACTTTTTGAAAACAGTGCAAAAAAATTTATTATAAATCTTTACAATTGAAAGGATTGGGTGTTAAATGTTTAAAAGCCAGTATCTTGCCGGTGTTTATGAATCGGTAGTAAAACGAAATCCAAACGAGCCTGAATTCTTGCAGGCGGTAAGGGAAGTTTTGGAATCCTTAGAACCCATCGTGGAAAAAAACCCCGCAATCGCGGAAACAGGCGTTATCGACAGGATTGTTGAGCCTGAAAGGTTTATCCAATTCAGGGTTTCATGGGTTGACGACCGCGGGAAAGTACAGGTAAACAGGGGCTACCGCGTGCAGTTTAACTCAGCAATCGGCCCCTACAAGGGCGGGTTACGTTTTCACCCCTCAGTTAACGCTTCAGTTATCAAATTTTTAGGCTTTGAGCAAATTTTCAAAAACTCCCTAACCGGCCTTCCAATGGGCGGCGGCAAAGGGGGAAGCGACTTCGACCCCAAAGGCAAAAGCGACGGCGAAATCATGCGTTTTTGCCAAAGCTTCATGACCGAGCTTTACCGCCATATCGGCCCTGATACCGACGTTCCCGCAGGCGATATAGGCGTAGGCGCGCGCGAAATCGGGTACTTATACGGCCAGTATAAAAGGCTTACCAACGAATTTACAGGGGTTTTAACAGGAAAAGGCCTAACCTACGGCGGCTCATTGGTGAGAAAAGAAGCAACGGGATACGGTTTGTGCTACTTTACTCAGGAAATGCTAAAGGTTATGAAAAATGAAAGCTTTGAAGGAAAGACCGTAGTAATTTCAGGTTCAGGTAACGTTGCGATATACGCCTGCGAAAAAGCACAGCAGCTAGGCGCGAAAGTGGTTGCCCTAAGCGATTCCACAGGATATGTCTATGACAAAGACGGGATTAAATTAGACGTGGTAAAACAAATCAAAGAAGTGGAACGCGGCAGGATCAGCGAATACGCAAAAAGGGTGCCCGGCGCGGAATACCATGACGGCTGCCGTGGAATTTGGAGCATAAAATGCGACATCGCTTTACCCTGCGCAACTCAAAACGAGCTAAACGGCGAAGAAGCGCAAATGCTTGTAAATAACGGCGTAATTGCGGTTGCAGAAGGCGCGAATATGCCAAGCACCCCTGAAGCAATTGAAGTATTCTTGAAAAACAACGTCTTATTCGGCCCGGCTAAAGCCGCAAACGCAGGGGGCGTTGCAACAAGCGGCCTTGAAATGTGCCAAAACTCAATGCGCTACTCCTGGACTTTTGAAGAAGTTGACGAAAAACTAAAGAGGATTATGAAAGACATATTCCACAACTCCTACAACGCCGCAAAAGAATACGGCTACGAAGGAAATTTAGTGGTTGGCGCAAACATCGCAGGATTTTTGAAAGTTGCCGACGCCATGATGTGGCAAGGCGTTTCATATTAAAATAAAAATAAAAACGGGGAGGCAAAAGCTTCCCCGTTTTATTTTTATAACAAAAAGCGGGTTTTTTTGATTTGCGCCGTTTTAGGTACACAAAAACGGCAAAAATTTCTAACGGGACACCCCCTTAAAAGTAAACCGTATGAAAGGAGTGTCCTATTCCCCTTTTCCTTTCAAATATTCCTCAATGGGCACATCATTCACATAAAGCCCTTGTAAAACCACATTCCCGTTTTTTATCCTCGCCACAACGAAGGCCCTGTTTTCCTCATCAAAGGGGAGCCTTTCCGCTTCGGGGGCCAGTTTTTCATCCATGTAGTATCTTTCTATTGGCATCCTGAAATAATTTGGGGATAAGCTTTTTACATATAACTCCCCAGCGGGTTTTTCATCCGTAACTTTCACCACATTCCCAAACCCGTTTTC
Source organism: Clostridiaceae bacterium (assembly GCA_012521455.1). GTDB lineage: Bacteria > Bacillota > Clostridia > UMGS1883 > JAAYMJ01 > JAAYMJ01. Next base: position 870 of record JAAYMJ010000008.1, on the reverse strand, counting down.
ATCTACCAAAACTATACCGTATCTTCCTGAATAATTGGTAATATCAAGGGGCACATTTACCGCCACATACCTTCCCCTGAACGGGTCGTAAGGGTCAATGGGCCTAACTTGGAATTTTACCATAGCCCCGTTTTTTAAAATATCGTACTTATTGTAAATCATTCCCGCGGGCACTAACAGCTGCAAAGCGCAAAGGAAGACCAAAAGAACAAGCCTTTTTTTCATTTTTGCCCCTCCCCTTTTTGAAATCTTTTGCTTTTAGACAAATACAAATTCACCACTAAAAAGGCAATCCCCATTATCAAAAACGCGATTCCCCTTGTTAAGAAATCAAAATCATAGTCAAAAAACCTCAACACTACCTGTACGCATATTGCCACAAGGCCTACGTTTGAAATTTTAATATTTCCCTCTTTCGCCCCTTTTATAATAAAAATAACCGCCAAATACGCCATATAAAAATTTACAAGTATCGTAAATGGCACCGAAATAAACGGGTTAACAATATTAGTTTTTGGCACAACCCATGCTAACACAAGCCTTGATAATACAATTACGCCTGCCAAAACCAAAGCTATTATCCTTTTAATATCCCCCGCCTTTTTAAAACACAGGGCGTATGAAAAGATGAGCAAAAACCCCGCCAAACAAGCCCCAATTAAATTCGGGGCTAGATAAAACCTGTCCCATAAGGACTGGTAGGATAAAAAACACAACAAAACAAACCCGCCAAGGATTGAAAAATTCAAAAGCGGCTCATGCACATTTTCCTGTATTAATGAAAGCGCGTACAAAAGGATGAAAAAGCAGCCCAGCGCAATTGCCAAATCCAGCCTGACCATCTCCGAAAGAAAACAAAAGGCCAAAAAT
>JAAYMJ010000053.1 GCA_012521455.1 Clostridiaceae bacterium | reverse complement strand
GCGCTCACCTGAAGAAGCCTACATCTTTTTGGAAACCCTAAAGAGTATCCTTTTATATATCGGGGTTTCCGACTGCAAAATGGAAGAAGGGTCCTTACGCTGTGACATAAACCTCTCCGTAAGGCCCGTAGGTCAAAAAGAATACGGCACCCGCACCGAAATGAAAAACGTAAACTCCTTCAGCGCGGCCCTTCGCGCAATGCAGTATGAGCGTGACCGCCAAATTGAAGTGTTGGAAGAAGGCGGGGTAATCGAGCAGGAAACAAGAAGATGGGACGACGAGCGGGGCGAAAGCTATGCAATGAGAAACAAGGAAGACGCGCAGGACTACCGCTACTTCCCCGACCCCGACCTTATGCCCATAGTTATAGATGAAGAGTGGGTTGAAAGAATTAGGCAGACCTTGCCTGAACTTCCCCACAAAAAGCGGGAAAGGTATAAAGAAGAATACGGCCTTCCTGATTATGACGCCCAGTTTATCACAAATTCCAAAAAACTTGCGGACTTTTTCGAAGAATGTATCTCTTACGGCTCCGACCCGAAAACCGTAAGCAACTGGATTATGGGCGACATCAGCAAAATGCTAAACGATTTGGAACTTTCCCCTGAGGAAATCCCCTTCCCCGCAAAATACCTAAGCGATATGTTAGCTTTAATTGAGTCGGGGAAAATAAGCAACACCATAGGCAAAAAAATCTTAAAATTCATGTTTTCCGAAAACAAATCCCCTGATGTAATCGTAAAAGAGCACAACCTAATCCAAATCAGCGACGAAGGCGCGATTTTAGAACTTGTAAAAGACGTGCTAGCTAAAAACGAAAAATCCGTAAATGACTACAAGAGCGGGAAAACCAACGCTTTCGGCTTTTTGGTTGGCCAGTGCATGAAGGCAAGCCAGGGAAAAGCAAACCCGCAGATTATCAATAAATTGCTTAAGGAATTATTGGATAAATAATAAATATCCCCCCGAAAAACGGGGGGATATTTCATTTTCAAGCCCATCCCTGCCGCTTACGTTAACGCACAAGTGCGTTACTTGCTAGCCGTAACGGGTCTTTGTGGGTGTTGAGGGGTTAATCTCTTTTTAACCAAGCGAGTGCCGCGTAGTTTTCGTAATAAAAAACCGGAAAGGCTGACCTTTCCGGTTTTTTTCTGCCTAATTTTCTTTTAGCGCCTTAAGCAAGGTTTCCGTGATTAAAAGGGCCAAAACGCAGCCAATCACAGCGGTAATAAGCTGCGGTATCCCCATGGACTGAATAAGCACATTTATTTTTTGTTCTGGCAGGTTTACAAAGCTTTTGATTACATATGTTGCAACATTTGAAATCACAACCCATTTTAAAACCGCGCCCACCGCAAGTGAAATATATTTATTCTTCTTGTAAAAGTACGCCACAATCAACGACAGCACCAAATTCCCCGCCGCAATGGGGATGATAATAAGCGGGTTTGGCAAAAAGCCCTGCATAAAAGCAACAACCGGTGTAATAATACTTATTATCGCCGCCGCGAAGGGGCCCACAATAATACCTGCGATTACTAAAACCAAATTAACCAAAGAACCAATTAAAAGCGACTGGTTGGGCCAGTTTCCAATAAAAGGTATAAGCCTTAAGCTTTGAAACACCAACGCCAAAGCCAATAAAACGGCCGACCTTGTTAGTTTTTTAGTGCTCATAAAATCCCTTCTTTCTAATAATATCCACAAATTAGATAATACACCTAAATTTATGATTTTTCAATAGATTGCGCAAATTTCAGTACAAGTATATAAAAAAGGCCAAATGTAAATAATACAAATATAACTAATAATAACAATGTATTCACTAAAAGGATACACGAATGGAGGTTTTATGATGAAGGCAATTATAATGGCAGGTGGAGAAGGTACAAGACTCAGGCCTCTTACCTGTGACAAATCAAAGCCAATGGTACCTGTCAGAAATATGCCTGTGATGGAGCATATCATAAATTTGCTAAAAAGCCATGGAATTTATGATATTGCTGTGACGTTACAATATCTACCCGACTCCATCATAAACTATTTCAAGGACGGAAAGGATTTCGGCGTAAACCTTACTTATTTTACTGAACATACCCCACTAGGCACTGCCGGAAGCGTAAAAAACGCTGAAAGCTTTTTAGACGGGGATTTTTTAGTTATAAGCGGCGACGCGCTTTGCGATGTAAATTTAAAAGACGCCATAAACTTTCACTATGAGAAAAAGGCGGATGCCACAATTGTGCTAAAAAGCGTGCCGGTTCCTTTAGAGTACGGGGTTGTTGTAACGGACAACGAAGGCAGGATTGAAGGTTTTATTGAAAAACCTCAGTGGAGTGAAGCCTTTTCCGATACGGTGAATACAGGAATTTACATCTTAAACCCGAAAGTCCTCACCCTTTTTG
>JAAYMJ010000052.1 GCA_012521455.1 Clostridiaceae bacterium | reverse complement strand
GAAGGAAAGAAGCTTTCTAATAGCCAATATTACATCTTTTGGAATGACATCATGAAGCAGTTGGGAATGGAACATACACCCCATGAATGCAGGCATACATTCAGGTCAAGACTTGATTCCGCAGGTGCAAATAAGGTTTGCATTGATTTGATGATGGGGCATAAATCAAAAGAAGTGGGTGAACGAATTTACACCCACAAAACAATTCAGGAATTGAAAGAAGCCATTGAATTGATAGACAAGGGAAAGAATGAACAGAATTGAACTAATAACAGGTTAGTAACAAAAATAACCCCGAACCGCATAATATAAGCAGTTCGGGGTTATTTGTGGATATGATGTCATAATTTCAAAAGATGATTTCAAAAAGTTTTGCCAGGAGGTAAAAACCGATAAAACTTATGAGTACCTGAAATACAAGGTTTTAAAAACTGCCAAAAGCATTTCAGAAAAATTAGGAATAAAATTCTCCGAACATGCTGTTTTAAATGTTTTAGATGGCATAACCCCCCAAATGCCATATTTATATGAAAAGCTTTCTGATGACATAATTATAAAAATATATACCGGTAAAAACCGTGTGTGCAGGATTTATACTTCCATTGATTTTGAGGGCATTAAAATGTCTAACGCAACTTTGGATATAAAAATTTCAGATGGCAATAAGGTTTTTAATTTTGTTGACGCTTATTTCAGCGCGCAAATTGAGGGGAAGAAATTATTTATTTATTTGACCGGTTTTAATGATTTGCAAAAGCCGGACAATTTAAAAGCAAATATCAAAGGTGCAATTTCATACAACCACATAAACCTGTTGGACACATCCCTCTTAATTGAAACAAATAAGGATGAATACAGCGTCAAAGGCTCGCACAAAAGTTCTGAAAAGTCCTTATATATAAACGGCATGGGAAATATTTTGGTAAATGAAGGCGGGATAAGTTTTAATTATAAAAATAATTTAGGTGTTTTAATATTTAGCGCAAACCTAAAATAAAAAACTGGCGCCTTTTGCGCCAGTTTTTTATTACAATAATTTTGCTTAAGGCATATAGCTTTGGGAAGTGTCAATGACTATGGTGTTTGCCGCGCCGTCCCAAGATACCCCAAAATCAAAGGCCTGCGCCACATCCCTGAGCTTAAAGTAGTTGTTTCCGTTTATGTTGTAGGCCGTAAAATTAGCAATTGAGCCATCCTTGTAAATGGCCGAACTTGTCTTAACAGCGTTTTTTTCCTTCCCGTCGCCCATTTTTAACTCACCGCCCACAGGAGTGTAGGCCTTGCCTGATGAAAGATGGATTGCCCCGCTTGTTTCATCGAATGCGACTTCAAAGCTTTTCCCCGTGCCATTTAACGCCATGGCTAAATCCCTGAGCTTAAAATAATTGCTGCCATCTATGTTATACGCGTCAAACTGATAGGTTTTTCCGTTAATCATTACCATGGAAGATGTGGGTATGGCGGCTTTTTCTTCGGCTTTATATGCCACGGTCACCACACAGGTGTCGGTTAATTTTACCACCTTTACCCCGTTTTCATATCTTACCAGCTTTGCAGTAATAATAGCGGTGCCTTCGCTTATGGCGTCAATGCGCCTGCCCGACACAATTTGCGCAACTTGCGGGTTTGAGGATTCAAATTCAAGCATCATTCCCACTGAATTTGGATAATACTCCTCGGGGGAGCCATTAACCGAAACGCCTATAAAAGATTCCCCGGGCTGTAAAACCAGGTTTTTAACATTTAAATGTATTGCTTCTATGGGCGGCTTTACATTTACCTCCACCTGCGCTGTCTCAAGACCGTCTTTTGACTTCATTATAATAAACGTTGTTCCCGGTCCAACCGCAGTAACTTTTCCTTGGCTGTCTACCACAGCCACCTCGGGGTTTGAGGATTCCCATGTGTAATAGTCCATATTCATTTGCCAGTTATAACTTATATCCCCCAGCCAATATGCGGAAGCCGCATATGTCTGCCCTACGGTAAGGGGCGGGCAGAACACGCCGAATTCCTGCGGCTCTACCACAAGCTCAAAAGACGCAACCATTCCCCTTTCAAGCAGCGCCAAAGAAATGGTGGTGGTGCCGTAGTTGTGGGGGGTGACATTTCCTAACTGGTCCACTGTCGCAACCTCGGGGTTTGAAGACACCCAGCTTTGGTCAAAATACTGCTGAAGGCTCCACGGGCCGTAACCCGGGCGGAATTGTATCACAAAATGTTTTGACATGGACACATTTTCATGGTAAAAATACAAATCAGTGCGCTTAAAATCAAGATTGGCGTCTTTTCCAAACCTTCTTGCCGTATCTTCCTCCGACTCCGGATTGAAATAAAGATCATCAAATATGGTAGGGGCAACAATATGGTCTGCAGATAAGGTTTTTATATCAACGTCAAAGTAATAATCCCTTGTCCCCCTGCTTT
>JAAYMJ010000051.1 GCA_012521455.1 Clostridiaceae bacterium | reverse complement strand
TCCAGTATTACGGGGTAGTCCAAAATATCAAAAGCAAAAGGCTTTACATAGCGCTTTGGCAAATCCAAATGGGCCAAAACGTCATAGTCGTGGAAATTGGCGGTTTCCAAAAGTTCCGACATGTAATTGTCCATATAGGTTTTGTAATTGTCCTGTGTGTATTCCAAATAGTACAAGTCCAAATCCCCCCTTAAATTGTGGAGGGAACAGATAATAAACTCATAGCCCATTTTGTTTAACAAGTCCGTGCATTCCTTTTCATAGGTGTGGACTTGTCCAAGCTCAATCCCATAAATTATATCAATTTTCCCCCTGTATTTTTCTTTTGCCAAAAAAATTTCTTCCTTGCAGGCTAATCTGTCATAGACCTCATAGGTCCTGTCCTTTTCATAGGGGTCAAAGTGGTCGGTTATGGCGATTTTGCCAATCCCCTTATTTATTGCGCTTTCAATGATTTTGTCAATCTCAGCTTCGCTGTCGAAAGAGTATTTTGAATGAACATGATAGTCTGTAAGCATAAAACACCTTCTTTTAATTGCGGCTTCTTGTGATTTCCAAAATCCCGGGAACCCGGTGCAGCCTTTTTATAACCATTTCCATTTGGGTTATATCGCTGATTTCCAAAGTAATGTTTATAAAGGCAAGCTTTTCCTTGTTCGTCCTTGCGGAAATTGCCACAAGGGGTATTTTCATATCGCTAATCGCATTGGTGATTTCAGCAAGAAGGCCTGTTCTGTCGCTTGCCTCAATTTGCAAGTCGGAAAGATAAACCTGTTTTTGCTCGTCCGCCCATGTGCACTCAATTATCCTGTTTTTCATCTCATCGGTTAACGCCTCGGGGGCAATATTCACACAGTCCGCCCTGTGAACGGAAACCCCGCGGCCTTTTGTGATAAACCCGACGATTTCATCTCCGGGTACAGGGTTGCAGCAGCGGGAAAGCCTTACTAACACATTGTCCACGCCTTTTACCACGACGCCGCCGTGGTAATTTTTCTTTTTCTTTGGCTCTTGCACCTGCGGGACTTGTTCTTCCTGGGTTTTTGTGCTTTCCTTCCAAATTTCGCGTAGCCTTGTCACAACCTTGTGGGCGGTAAGCCCGCCGTATCCTATGGCGGCGTACATATCGTCAAGGTTGTTAAATCCATATCTTTTTAGAGCTGGCTCAAGGTATTCCGGCTTAAGGAGTGTCGCCGGGTTTAGGGCCTCGCGCTTACATTCCTTTTCAAAGGCGTCTTTTCCTTTTAAGATGTTTTCTTCGCGGTATTCCTTTTTAAACCACGCGTTTATCTTGTTTCTGGCCTGGCTGGTCTTTACAATTTTTAGCCAGTCCATGGAAGGCCCGTGGGTTGTGGCGGAAGTCAGAATTTCAACTATGTCGCCGTTTTGCAAGGTATAATCCAGCGGCACGATTTTTGAATTTACTTTTGCCCCTATCATGCGGTAGCCCACCGCGGAGTGAATCGCGAAGGCGAAATCCACAGGGGTGGCGCCGCTTGGAAGGTTTATGACGTCCCCTTTGGGGGTGAACACAAACACTTCGTCGGCAAAAAGGTCAATCTTTAACGTCTGCATGAATTCTTCCGTGTCGGTGACGTCTTTTTGAATTTCCAAAAGCTGCCTTACCCACGCAAGTTTTTGGTCAAGGTCGGTTTTTGAGGTTTTACCCTCTTTATATTTCCAATGGGCCGCAACCCCGTATTCTGCCACCTGGTGCATTTCCCATGTCCTGATTTGGATTTCAAAGGGCTGCCCGTCGGTGCCTATTACCGTTGTGTGAAGGGATTGGTACATATTGGGCTTTGGCATTGCTATATAGTCCTTAAACCTTCCCGGCATGGGTTTGTATAATTCATGGACTAATCCCAACACCGCGTAGCAGTCGTTTACCGTGTCCACGATAATTCTGACCGCGAACAAATCATATATTTCATCCAAGGTCTTATTTTGGGTGTACATTTTCCTGAAAATGCTGTAAAAATGTTTGGGCCGGCCTGAAATATTGGCCTTTATGTTGATTTCCGCAAGCTTTTTTTGTAAATCCTCAATAATGGACTCAATATACGCAAGCCTTTCCTTTTGCTTTTTATTTATACCTTCGGCGATTTCATAATAAGCCACGGAGTCCAAATATTTTAAGGAAAGGTCCTCAAGTTCCCACTTGATTTTAGAAATACCGAGCCTGTGGGCAAGGGGGGCATACACTTCCAGGGTTTCCCTTGCTTTTTCCAGTTGTTTTTCAGGAGGCATGCTTTTTAAGGTTCTCATATTGTGCAGCCTGTCGGCAAGCTTAATCAATATAACCCTGATATCCTTTGCCATGGCCAAAAACATTTTTCTCAAATTTTCAATCTGGGTTTCTTCCCTTGTGGTGTATTTGATATTGTCTAGCTTTGTTACCCCTTCCACAAGGTTTGCGATTTCCTCGCCGAACTCCTGCTTTATTTCCTCAAAGGAAACATTGGTGTCCTCAATTACGTCGTGCAAAAGCCCCGCCACAATGGATTCTGTGTCAAGCTCAATGTCGGCAAGGATATTGGCAACTTCCAAAGGGTGCACAATATAGGGTTCCCCGGAATTCCTCATTTGGTTTTTGTGGGCATTGCACGCCCATGTAAACGCTTTCTTCAAAAGCGCCACATCCGCCTGGGGATTATATTTTTGTATTTTTTCAATCAAGCCGTCAAAAGCACAATCCCAGTCCATAATCTACCTCCCGGAAACAACCTCAAAATCAGAAGAAATCTTTTTGTAGGTCTCGGTTTTCTTTAAGTCCACCTTCCCTTTGGTTTCCAATAAATTTATGATAATTAAGCCTTCTTCCTTTTTATAGTTTATAATTTTTGCCTCTTTGAAAATTTTTAGTATCGCTGAAAGTTTTTCTTCGCTGATTGTTTTATTTGTTACATATGAAATTCTCCTGTAAAGCGGCGCAAAGTAATCAGAAAAAACATTGTCCCTTGCCCTTGATTTTATATAGTAAAACACAGTTTTGAAATCGTCATAGTCGGGAATCACGCCGCTTCCGATTTTTTCTGACAGCTTTAAATCCTTCAAATGAAGCTGTATCCTGGTTTCACCGTTATATATGTTTACGCCAAGCGTGCCTGCGGCGTCAACGGTGTCCCCCGCAATAAATTTAGACTTCAATGAGCCCATGTTAAAGCCGATGATTTCAATTTTGTTGTGTTTTCCCTGGCACAACAGCTTTATGTGTTTTCCCCCGCTTAAAGTCCTTATGTCTAAAACTTTTAAACCCTTTAGCGCAAAAACGGGGACGGAATTGCCCATGCCGTATGGCTCAAGCCTTTGCAGCTCTTTTATGGTAACTAAATTTATATCTTCATCGGAAATTTCGGTGTCAATATAAACCTTTTTGGTCATATCCTCGCTTGTCAGGGTTAAATCGGCGTAGCGGTTAATTTCCCGGTCAAACTCCTCTAAATTTTCCTTTGCGATGGAAAGCCCCGCGGCTAAAGAATGGCCGCCGAATTTTACCAGCAGGTTGCTGCAGTGGGAAAGCCCCTCAAAAATGTTAAAAGATGAAATGGCCCTGCCTGAGCCCTTGCCGATATCTTCGTCTAGGGAAATTAAAATGCAGCTTTTATTGTATTTTTCCACCAACCTGCTTGCCACAATGCCGATAATCCCCTGATGCCAGCCTTCTTTTGATAAAATCAGCACCTTTTTGTTTTTATGGTCCATTTTTTTTATCATTTCATTGGCTTCTTCAATGATTTTTGCCTCTTCTTCCTGTCTTAATAAGTTTTCCCTGTCCAAGTATACTGCTAAAGAGTACGCTTTTTCATAGTCCTCTTCCAATAAAAGCTCAACGGCGGTTTTTGCAACCCCCATCCTTCCCGCCGCGTTAATGCGGGGGGAGAGGGTGAAGGAAATAAACACGGTGTCAATTTCTTTTTTGGTTTTTGACGCCACGTTTATTAACGCCTCAATGCCGGGGGATTTATTTTGGCGGATAAGCTTTAGCCCCCTTGCCACCATGGTCCTGTTTTCTCGGATTAGGGGCACAACGTCGGCAATGGTGCCTAAAGCCACCAAGTCCAGATATTTTTCATCGTCAAAATTTAAGCCAAGCTCTTCTTTTAACGCGCAAAAAAGCTTATACGCAACGCCGACTCCCGCCAGATGCTTGAAGGGATATCCGCAATCCTCCCGCTTTGGGTTTATGATGGCAATAGCGTCGGGGATTTCTTCTTTTAACTGGTGGTGATCGGTTATAATCAAATCAAGGCCGATTTCCTTGCAGTACTGCGCTTCCTCAACCGCTGTTACTCCTACATCCACGGTAACGACCAAATCGGTGCCTGATTCTTTGATTTTAAAAAGCGCCTCTTTATTTAAGCCATACCCCTCGTTTTGTCTTTGAGGGATATAGTATTCCACATTTGCGTTTATGCTTTTTAAAAAAGAGGTCAAAAGAGCGGTGGCAGTAATTCCGTCCACGTCATAATCGCCGTAAATTGTGATTTTTTCCCTCTTTTCTATTGCCGATTTTATACGGCCCACCGCCTTGTC
>JAAYMJ010000050.1 GCA_012521455.1 Clostridiaceae bacterium | reverse complement strand
GTTGAGGAAGTGTTAGAAGAGCTTTATCAGGAAAAGGACGAAATATTTTTGGCCCTTTCCGATTTTTACGGCAGCGCCAAAAATGACGAAGCGGTAATTAACATGGTGCTAACCCTTTATGAATTCTCACAGGGCTTTATAAACCCCGATGGGAAACTGGATGAATTTTTGGAAAATTTCAAGGTAAATCATGAAAATTTCAATCAAAACCAATGCGTTTTGTACCTTTTAAAAAAGGTGGAAGATGAAATTGATTATGCCATAAATCTTTTAAAGAAAGCCCAAACTATTTCGCAGGGGGATTTTTTCTTAGTTGAAAAGGGCTATCTTGAAATGTTTGAAAATGATATTTCTGGTTTGGAAGAACTAAAGGAAAACACAAAGGATTATGACTCATGCAAAAGTGCGCTTGGAAAATTTCAGTTTAGCAAAAAAATCACCATCCGCAACCACGAAAGCCGAGAAAGGGATGTTGCGGACAGCTTGCGCCAAAAGGCACGAAATATAATAAGGGGCGTAAAAGAAATCCTCCCCTACACAAAGGATGAAGCCATCAGGATAATGGGTGAAGAGGAAAGGATTTTGTCGGTTTTGGTTAACGCAACAAAAAGGTTTAGAAAAAGGCTTGATTTGATAAAGCGGGAAAAAAACGCCCTTGATTTTGACGACCTTGAGCATTTTGCCCTAAAGCTTTTAGCCAAAGAAGAAGGCGGCAAAATTGTGCCCTCCGACATAGCGGCGGGGTTGGCAAAAAAATATGATGAAATCTACATTGACGAATACCAGGACTCCAATTTAATTCAGGAATCCATCTTTGATTTAATCAGCAGAAGGTGGACGGGAAATCCCAACGTGTTCATGGTGGGGGACGTGAAGCAAAGCATTTACGGCTTTAGGGGTTCGGACATTTCATTGATTTTGGAAAAGAAAAAAAGCTATAAGATAAATGATGAAAAATACAAAAAGATTGTTTTGTCGGAAAACTTCCGCTGCAGGCGGCAGATTGTTGACGGGGTCAACGAGGTGTTTTCTAAACTTCTTACAAGCAAAACCGGCATTGACTATTCCGATGAGGAAAAACTCATATTTGGCGCGCCGGATTATGACTTTGAATGCCCCCAGCATAAGAATGACATAATTTTAATCGGCTCACAAGGTGACGACGGCGAAAAGTATTTGCCCGTTGAAAAAGAGGCAAGGTGTATCGCCAATTACATAAGGAATTTAATGGGGGATGAAAACTTTTTCGTCTTTGACAAAGCCCAAGGGAAAAAGAGGAGGCTAAAGTATAAGGACATTGCAATACTTTCCCGCAGCGTGTCAAGATATGCCCAGGTGTTTGAAAGCGTCTTTGAAGAATACGGAATACCTTCATATTCCGACATAAACACAGGATACTTTGACTCCACTGAAATTAGGCTTATGATATCCCTTTTGGAAATAATCGATAACCCCGTATCCGACATACCCCTTTTGGCGGTAATGCGCTCACCCCTTTTTGGTTTTTCCGAAAACGAGCTTCTCCTAATCCGCCAAAACCATGGCGGGAATTTTTACAGCGCGGTTTTGGAGTATTCCAAAAAGGAGGGCGGCCTTGGGGCAAAGTGCAAAAAATTTTTGGATAAAATTGATGAATACAGGGCCATCTCAAGGCACCAAAACGTCCATGACCTGATTGAATACATCTACAGCGACACAAATTATTTGGAATATGTGCTCACCCAAAGAAACGGCCACATCCGAAAGGCAAATTTAAAGCTTTTGTCAGAGCGGGCGGCGGAATTTGAAAAGACATCCCTCATGGGGCTTTTTAACTTCATAGAATACATAAGAAAGACCATAACCTCAAAAGGGGATTTCGGAAGCGCGAAGGAACTTTCCGAAGAAATGGACGTTGTAAGGATAATGAGCATACACAAGTCAAAGGGCCTTGAATTCCCCGTGGTATTTGTGGTAAGGGGCTCAAACAGGTTTAACCTTTCGGATATTGCGGGGGATCTTCTCTGCCACAGGGATTTAGGGCTTGGGATCACCGTTGTTGACAAAGACAGGATGATAAAGTACAATTCCTTAAACAAACTGGCAATACAAAAGAAAATCAAAGAGGAACTGATTTTGGAAGAATTGCGTCTATTATATGTAGCCCTCACAAGGGCAAGGGAAAAGCTGATATTTACATCGACCGTCGACGGCAAATTTTCATTGGATGAAGTTTTTGACGACTACATCTTTTCAAAAAATTCTTTTTTGGATTTTATGAGCCCGGTATTTAGCTCAAAATGCTGGAACATTATTTGGGATTACGAAATTGAAGAGGCAGCAGAAAAGGACACAGAAGAAGAAAAAACAAAGGAGGATATTTCGCCCGGGGAAGAAATCGTAAGAAGGCTTTCCTTTGTTTACCCAAAAAGCTATTTATCAAAACTGCCTTCTAAAATTTCAGTGAGCGAGTTAAAGCGCAGGCTTAATTTAGAGGAAGAAGGCGCCGTAAACTTATACGCGCCGGCTATAATTAAGACGCCTGGCTTTTTAAGGGAAGAGGTAAAATTTACACCTGCTGAAAAAGGCTCAATTCTCCACTTTTTCTTGCAGCATATGGATTTATATGATTTTGATGTGGAAAAACAGGCAAAAAACATGGTGGAAAAAAACCTTTTAACCCAAGAGGAAATCGAAGAAATTGACTTGGAAAAAATCAG
>JAAYMJ010000049.1 GCA_012521455.1 Clostridiaceae bacterium | reverse complement strand
TTGATAAACTTGACCTTCGTGTTCAAAGGTTATGCCGTTTTTAAAATCTCCAGCAGAAATCATGTACATTACCTCCATATATATAAAAATAAAAATATTGCTAATAAAAAACCCTTTATAGTCTATCTTAAAAATAGTAAAATTACAAGCATTTTTTTACAATATTATAATTTCTTTCGGGGACTTTGTTAAAAATTCAGCCTCGTCCTGCCTAACAACGAGGGTGTCCTCAATCCTAAAGCCGCCAAAATCCGCCACATATATCCCCGGTTCTACTGCTATTGCCATATTTTCTTTTAGTGTATCGGGGGACTGGGCTGAAATAAAGGGGGCCTCATGAATGGACAATCCAACCCCGTGCCCTGTGGAATGTAAAAAATTTTCCCCGTAACCAAAAGATGAAATTATATCCCGGGCGCATTTGTCAATGTCTGCGGCTTTCACATTGTCCCGTATCCTATCTATAGTTTTTACAAAGGCGTAGTAAACTATATTGTAAATTTCTTTTGCCCTTTCTAAAATTTCTCCTACAAAGACGGTTCTTGTCATGTCAACGGTATAGCCTTGATATAAAATACCGTAATCTATAACCAAAATATCGCCGTGCTCAATTTCTTTATCTGTGTTTTTCTTGTGAAGTAATGCACTGTTTTTTCCGCTGGATACAACAGTGTCAAAACTTACACCATCGGCACCGAGTTTTCTTGCGGTCAAGTCAATAAATGAGGCAAGTTCCCGCTCGGTCATCCCCACATTAAAATTGTCTATAATCCGGGTAAAGACCTCGTCGGAAATCCGGGCAGCAATTGCCAGATTTTTTAATTCTTCCTCATCTTTTTGGGCCCTAAGATAAACCAAACTGTCCTTTAGGGGAATAAAATCTAAATTGTGCTCTGAATAATTAAGCCTTTTGTATTCATTCACCGTTAAACTTTTATCTTCAAAGCCCACCGTTTTTACATTGTTTTTATAAAAAAACGCGGCAATATTTTGATAAATCCTTCCCTGTTGGTATATATTTTCAATTTCACTATTGGGGCTTTGGACTTCGTAGTCCGTAAACAGGCAGGCGGCTTCTTTCGTAACCGCCAAAAAGCCCCTCACAAGGCTTGTCCCGCAAAAGTACAATAAGGATTCACAGGACGAGATTAAAACCGCGTCCAAATTTTTTTCCAAAATTAAACCCCGGAGATTTTCCATCCGCTTTGAATAGCTCATTTTATCAGACCTTTCAAGCGTTTAAATAATTAGCAATTGCATACAGGGCAAGGTTATAGGAATATGCGCCAAACCCGCTGATTTGCCCAATGCATGAAGGCGCGATAACGGAATTTTTCCTAAATTCCTCCCTCCTGTGGATGTTTGATAAATGCACCTCAACAGCGGGGATATCCACGCTTTTTATCGCGTCAGAAATAGCGTGGGAATAATGGGTATATGCCCCTGGGTTTATTATAATACCATCATACGCCTTATAGCAAGAATGAATTTTATCAATTATTTCCCCTTCTGCATTTGACTGGAAAAACTCAATTTCAAGCTTAAGTTTTCCCGCAAGCTTTCTTAACCGTTCATTAATTTCTTCCAAGGTGTCGGTCCCGTACACGTCCCTTTCACGGACACCTAGCATATTCAAGTTTGGCCCGTTTATCACCATAACCTTTTTCATAACATCACCCTAGCTTTTCTTGGATTAGTTTCGCCAAGTCATTTGCGTCCTTTTCAATTTCTTTTTGGTTTTCCCCTTCAATCATTACCCTGATTAGCGGCTCAGTGCCTGAAGGGCGGATTAAAACCCTGCCGCTTTCTTTGTATTTTTCCTCCAAATTTTTAATGCCTTGTAAAATTTCTTCGTCCTTGTCCCAGCCATCCTTGTTTTTTACCTTGGCGTTTACCAAAACCTGGGGGTAGCATTTCATGATTTTAGCAAGCCCGGAAAGTTTCTTTCCTTCTTCCACCAAAATGGATACAAGCATTACGCCGGTTAAAAGCCCGTCCCCTGTGGTGTTGTGGTCTAAAAGTATGATATGCCCTGACTGCTCGCCGCCTAGGGTGTAGCCGCCTTTTAGCATTTCTTCCAAAACGTAGCGGTCGCCAACCTTTGTCTGCAAAATCTTAATGCCGCATTCCTGCCCCATTTTAAACAATCCCAAATTGCTCATGACGGTGGCAACCAGAGTGTTGTCTTTTAAAAGGCCTTTTTTCTTAAAATAGTTTGCAAAAATTGATAAGATTTTATCCCCGTCTACGATTTCCCCGTTTTCATCAACGGCAAGCAACCTGTCCGCGTCCCCGTCAAAGGCAAGGCCAAGGTCGCATTTGTTTTCCACAACGAATTTTGAAAGAGCGTCCAAATATGTAGAGCCGCATTTTTCGTTAATGTTTCTGCCGTCGGGGTCCACATTGATTGGCAATACTTCCGCCCCTAGCTTTTTAAAAGCTAATGGCGCGGCTTTAAAGCTTGCGCCGTTTGCGCAGTCCAGCGCGATTTTTAAGCCATGGAATTTTACATTTACACAGCTTGTGATAAAGTCCACATAATCGTAGGTGCAGTCGTCTTTTACAAATTTTTTGCCGATATCCTTGTCGTTTAAATTAAACAAATCCTCTTTTTTGTTTAAAATTATATCTTCTATTTCGTCCTCAAGTTCGTCGGGCAATTTATATCCGTCTTTGCTGAAAAACTTAATCCCGTTAAAATTGTAGGGGTTATGGCTT
>JAAYMJ010000048.1 GCA_012521455.1 Clostridiaceae bacterium | reverse complement strand
CGGAAACCTTTTCCACCGTGAATGTTGCCCTATTCATAAACGGCGAATTCTGGGGCCAGTATGAATTGAGGGAACAGCTTGACAACCACTATATAGCGCAGCACTACGATGAAATTAAAAAAGATGATGTAGTAATGCTGTCCTTTGACTGGGACACAAAAAATCCCGGATACAAGGACACGCACCCACTGTTCCGTGTGACCTATGACGAAGGGCCTGACGGGGAAGAAGAAAAGTATTTTAATGATTTTATGGAGATTTACACCTTAATTACCGGCGGAAGGATAACCGAGCCTGAAATTTTTGAAAAGGTAAAAAGACGGCTTGATATAGACAATTTCATCGACTACTTTGCGGTTTACTTCTTTACTGACAATATTGACTGGCCGGGGAATAACATAAAAATGTGGAGAACAACAGATGAGCCAACTGAAAACCCGGAAGTTTACGCAAAGGACGGGAAATGGAGATTTGCGGTTCACGATTTTGATATTGCGTATGCAAATGTGGACAGCAACACCTTGTTCTACTTTACAACACCCCCGGCCCCTGCTGACGCGAGGGTGCCACAGTGGGCGGCGGACATGATAAAGAGCTTGTTGTCAAATGAAGAGTTTGCACAAAAATTCGCCGCAAGGTATTCAACCTACGCAGGTACCGTATTTAGCACGGAAAGAACCACAAAGATTTTGGATTACCTTGTGGAAAGGGCTGAGGCAGGATTAAAAAATGACTTTTTAAGATGGAATCTCAATATCAGGTTTAGAAGGGTTAACAGAAACCCGCAGCAACCGCCTCAAAATAACCAGCAAAACCAGCAGGAACAGCCCCAATTTGAAGTGGACATGGACGTTATTAAAAACTGGAAGGAAGGGCCTATCGCATATTTGAGAAGGTTTTTGGAACAAAGGCCCCAAAAGAGCTTGAAATTCCTTGAGGAATATTACACCAAGGAGTTAAAGAAAGAAGGCGGGTTTACGAAAATTAGCTTTATGGCAAACCCGCAAGAAGGCTATTTTGATATTTCAGGGGCAAGGATTAACCCTGAAGCTTACGGGGATAAATTGGCGTACAGCTTTACTTCGCAGTATTTAAACAATATGCCCGTTGAAGTGAACTTTAATTACTATGACAAAAAGCCGCTGTATATTGAAATAAACAACAATGGCGATATTAATAGAATTGAGGACACAAGCTTTACCTATGTGCCAAAGGGCGGGGAAGTGTCCATTAAGGCGGTTTATAAAAATGATGAGATAATCATACTAAGGGATAATGTATCCATTGAAGGCGGCAAAATTTTAGTTGACGCAACCGTTGTAAACAATTCTGACAAAAGCCAGGACGCAATAGTTTTTGTGTTGGTTTATGACAAAGACAATAAATTGATGGGCATTTCAAGCAAAAAGGTTGAGGATTTGTTAAGTTCAGAGGCTTTGAGCTTTTCATTGGATTTAAATGATGAGGATGACATAACCTATAAAATTTTGGCTCAAATAATATAAAAAATCCCCCTATGTAATACATAGGGGGTCTTTTTTGCAAAAGCGGATTTCATGTATTATAAATTTAGGGGGTAAGATTTGAAATGTTTATGGCTTTGGGGGAAGAAAGCAATAAGAAAACCAAGATATATGACCTTGCCACAAATTACTTATATAATCCGTTGGGGATAGATTGCGAAAACATAAGGTTTTCGTGGAAGATGGCGTCAAATGTAATCGGGGAAAGGCAAAGGGCCTATGAGCTTAAGGTTTTTAAAGTGGATGAGGTAAATAATAGGGAAATTTTAATTTGGGAGAAAAAGGCGCAAAGCGAAAAATCCGTCGGAATTTTATATGAAGGGGAAAAATTGGAGGAAGGGACGAAATATTCCTGGCAAGTTAAGGTGTTTAATGAAAGGGGAGAAAGTTTTGCCCCGGATAAGGCGTACTTTGAAACAGGGGTTATAAATAGCAAATACTGGACGGGGGCGGATTTTATCTCGTTAAGCCAAAAAAGCTATGCCTGTCCCATTTTTAGGATGGAGAAGGGTTTGAAAAATAAAAAGATACTAAAGGCAAGGCTTTATATTACTGCCATGGGGGTGTATCTTGCTTATGTCAATTCAAACAGGGTGGGGGTTTATGAAAAAGACGGTTTTTATTACACCCACCTTGGCCCTGGGTATTCAAACGGGAATGTGAGCCTGACTTATCAAACCTATGATATAACGGATTTTTTAAAAGGTGATAAAATCGCGGTATCGGTAATGCTGGGCGCAGGCTGGTACAACGGCATGGGTGAAACATTCAGCAAGCCCGCTTTTAAGGCCCTCATTTTTATTTTGTATGAGGATGGCGGCGCCGATTATTTTACAACAAACACCTCCGACTGGAAGGCTTCATTGGACGGGCCCGTCACAAAAAGCGGGATTTACTATGGCGAAGACTATGACGCAAGGAAGGAAAAAAATTTGGGGGACTACAAAAAGGCAGGGTATGATGACTCCGGTTGGATTGGCGGCGAAACATTGGAAGGCTGCGCGATAGAGGAAACGGATAAAAAAGACGCACTTTTAATCACAAGAGCGGAATACCCCGGAAAAATCAGGGCGCAAAACGGGCTTTGGGGGAAATTAATAGGAAAGTATGAAAAACAGGCAAAGTCGGTCACAATTTACAAAGGCGCGCTTAGAAATAAGGAATATCCTAATGGCGTTATAAATGTTAAAAAGCACTTTGCCGCAAATGCGCCAAAAGAGGGCATATATTTGGACAATTTTATAAAAAAGGATAATGGCATTTTTGAAGGCGGGATTACCTTAAAAAAGGGCGAAAAAATGGTTGTGGACATGGGGCAAAACATGGCGGCAATCCCTTATATTAAATTTTCAGCAAATACGGGGACAACCCTTACCATGAGTTTTGGCGAAATGCTAAATGATAAAAGTAAAACTGGCGATGGGGCAAATGACGCTGACGGCCCATTTGGCTCGGTTTATCAAAAGAGTTTGAGGGGGGCAAGGAGCAAGGCTACATACACCTTTTCGGGGGAGGGGATTGAGGAATACGCCCCGCTTTTGACCTTTTTTGGGTATCAGTATATAGGGATTGAGGCCACAGATGATGTGACCATTTATGATTTGCGCTCGTTAGCATTGTCGTCGGTAAGCAAAAGGGCGGGCTATCTTAAAACCAACAATGAAAGTGTAAATAAACTTATTGAAAATATCATATACAGCAATTTGAGCAATTATTTTACCACTGCCACAGACTGTCCCCAAAGGGATGAAAGGCTGTTTTGGACGGGGGATACCCAGATTTTTGCCCAAAGTGCCCTTTATAATTTTGACTGCGCGGCGTTTTTGTGCAATTTGGCAGATATTTTGGCTGAAAACGCGAGGATTTTAGGGTACGCCCCATCGGTGGGGGACCAGATTGACGGGTTTTTCTCAAATTTTACCGCGGGCTGGAGTGACTGTCTGATAATCCTTCCCTATGCAATCTACCTTCAGACGGGGGATGTGAGCGCGCTTTCCAAAAATTATGACGCATTTGTTCGTTATATGGAATTCCTAAAAGAAAACGAAAGGCAAAAAAATCAGGCGCCCCTTTTTGGCGGCATGAATTTTGGGGATTGGCTTGCGTGTCAGGG
>JAAYMJ010000047.1 GCA_012521455.1 Clostridiaceae bacterium | reverse complement strand
TATCCCGTTTCTAGAAGTATAAAACTTGTGCCAGTATAGCCTTGGTTTCAAGTTGAATTTTTTCCAGTATTCCTTTATTTCTTTTTTATAGACCTTTTCAATTTTATCACTTTTCTTTAATAATTTAAATCTCATTTGAAGCCGGTAAAGCAATATAATAAATAATTTTAAATTTTTAATCGTTTCTTTCAACATTTTTTTCCCCTTTCACATATATTAAATTTTTCCCCCAATATAAAATCAAACTCATCGGGCTCAAACTTCATATACCCACTTGCTCCGAAAAAGGTTAACTCACCAAAAATAATTTTTCCGTCAATGTTATATAAATCAACCCTGACATGGGGAAATTCGTTTGAAAGGATTTCTGCAATTCTTACCATTTCATCATAGTTTTGGGGCTTTTCAATATCAAAACTTAAAGGTTTTTCCCCTGCCCTTTCATATTTTAACCTGTTAAAATCCTTGTCATAGATGCCAAATTCGGCATGCTCACCTAATTTCCTATTTGCAATAACATACAGATAATGAACTTGTCCATTAAAACAGAAAAATTTATAATCAATTAAACCTCCAGGATGGGTTTTGTCCTCCAAATACTTTTCAATTAATATTTTTGGTTTTCCTACATCATAAACCCATTCCCTCCCGGGGTTTTTGCCTTTTTTGTTTAACCAGCTTCTCATTTGGGTTTTTGCGCTTTCAATATCAAAACTGTTTTTATCCTTGCAAATTATTATGTCATTCCCGCCGCCGCCTAAAGTGTTTTTAATTACGAATGAATTTGGCAATAGGTTAAAATCAATTTTATCAGCGTCATCATAAACACCGTAAACTTCATTTAATATTTCCGCAAACCCTTTATTTTTTACATATTCCCTTACCAAATACTTATCAGAGCAAACTGGCATATTTGCATTGCGGTAATACAATTTGTAATACTGGATTTTTTCAGTAAACCTTTTGGGGTTTTTTAAATCAAGCCTTCTTCCAAATTTTATCCTGTATTGCATTCGAAGCATGAGCCTGTCGGGTATAAAATCAAATAATCTAAGTACTTTTAACCTCATTTGCCTGCTTTTTATATAACTTTTATAATCTAACATGTATAAAACCCCTATAATCAAATGCTGTTAAGATATTTTTCAACAACTATTTCCCTGTCAAATTCTTCTTCCACCTTACGCCTTGCGTTTTTTCCCATTTTGCACTTTTCATCATAACTTAATTTTAAGAATTTTTCAACCTTGTCCACTAAATCAAATGTGTTTTTAGCTTCAAACAAAAACCCGTTGTAGCCATCTCGTACTACATCATTTGAACCATTTATATTTGACGCAATTAAAACCCTTCCCATAGCGGCAGATTCCAACAATACATTGGGAACCCCCTCCCCGCCGTGGGAAGGCAAAACTGTTGCATGGCATTTTCTAATCCATGAAGATATATCTTTTTGAAATCCTATGTAATTTACTATACTTTTATTGTGGTACTCATTTATAATGTCCTTATAATTTTCTTCTTCAATAAATCCTGCAATATAAAAATTGGTGTTTTTATACTTTTCTTTTATTGCTTTTGCGCATTCAAGGTATTCATCTATACCTTTCACTTTCATAACCCTTCCGATAAAAATAAAGTTTATTTCATCGGTATTTGGCAAATCTTCATATGTGTATTGATTTAAATTTACGCCGGAACCCGGCAATAAATCGTAATTTTCTTTTATCATTTTGTTATTTACAAAAAAATTTAAATCTCCGGTGTTTTGAAAAAAGACTTTATAGGCATGTTTTACACTGATTTTATATAAAATTTTTGATATTTTGCAAATGAAATTCTCTTTTAAAAAGGTAGCACCTGTCCCCGTAATATTGCAAATTTGCTTATAGCCCAAAATATTTGAGGCAATACTGCCATAAATATTTGGTTTTATTGTATAAGAAAAGATAATATCAGGATCTACTTTTTTAATAACCTTAATATATCTTAAAATGAGCATAAAATCCTTAAGGGGATTAATCCCCCGCCGGTCAACAGGAGTGTCTATAATATGACAACCTAAGTTTTCAAAAAACACATCATCTTTTATCCTGGGCATGGAAATTACAACTTCATGCCCTTCTTTTAAAAGCTTTTCTATTAATTCTTTTCTGAAATTATATAGGGTAATAAAGTGATTTGATAAAAATAAAACCTTTTTCTTCATGTATTCTCCCTGTTTCTATATTGCTTAACTTCCCTTGCAATTCCAACTGCAAAAGGCTCCGGTAAATAGTTAAAATCTTCTTTCGCGTCAAAATGTGAAAAGTCCCTATCCTCAGCCATTCTTAACACTTTTTCAACATAGTCAATTTTTCCGAAAGTTGCAATCTTAAGGCATTTAGCTAAAAAAACGCCAAGTCCAAGAGGGCAGTTTATAAATATAGTTTTTTTATTCAAATTTTCGCTTATCAGTTTAAAAGCATCAATCATTGAAATCGGCTTGTCACCGGACAAATTATACTCCGATTTTAAATTATTGCTATCCGACATCAATACACTGTAATAAGCTTTTCCTAAATCCCGCGCGTTCACCGGCTGAATCAGGCATTTTCCGTGATTTATAACAGGGAAAATCCTGAAAGTGTCTATCATCTTTATAAATTTACTCATATTATGGTCACACAAATCACCATATATCATTGTTGGTCTTAATATGGTAAGTTTTATATTCTCTCTTTCAACTATTTTTTTAAGTTCATCTTCTATTTGTACGTATTCTTGCGAAGCCATTCTGTATTTTGAGTAAATTCCAGTGGTGTGAACACATATTATTCTTTTAATATTGTACAAGACAGCTAATTTTACAATTTTTAAAGTATACCTGATATTAACTATATGAAATATTGTATCAACATCTTTCAAACAAGTTTTTAAAAATTCCTCATCGTTTAAATCTCCCGTTGCGATTTCATAGTTTAAATTGCTTTTCTCTATCAAACTTAAATCAGAAGTATTTCTTACAATAAAGCGTATCTTACCTTGATAGTCATTTCTTATAAGCTCTTGCAAAAAATATCTTCCACTATGACCGGTAATACCTGTAATCAACAGCATAACAGCACCCTATTTCTTTAAGTCAATTAATTCATAGTCATTTTTAACAGGCACAGTAGCGCCCTCTTTTATGCCTTCACTCTTTAAAACCTTAAAAACGGTCAATGCAAAACATTTTACATCAAATAAAAAGCTTAATTTTTCAACATATTCCCCGTCAAGTTGTGCTTTCAATTTAATGGGGATTTCATCCCTTCCGTTAATTTGCGCCCAACCTGTAAGACCTGGGCGGATACTATTAGCTTTATACCTTTCCCGTTCTTCAATCAAATTATATTGATTATACAGCGCAGGGCGGGGACCTATAATGCTCATATCGCCCTTTAAAATATTAAAAAGTTGTGGAAGTTCATCAAGGCTGGATTTTCTAAGAAATTTTCCC
>JAAYMJ010000046.1 GCA_012521455.1 Clostridiaceae bacterium | reverse complement strand
CTTTCCGCCCGACGGATAAGTTCGAAAAGGCCCACATTGAAAGAAAGGACATGGAATACCTTTACAACGACGGAAACCTATACTACTTCATGGACCAGGAAACCTATGAACAAATCCCCATTAACGCCGACAAAGTAGGGGACGCTTTAAAATTTGTAAAGGAAAACGACATTGTAAAAATCCTTTCCTACAAGGGCAATGTTTTCGGTATCGAGCCCCCCACATTTGTTGAATTGAAGGTTACCGCGACAGAACCCGGCGTTAAGGGCGATACCGCGACAGGCGCGACAAAGCCCGCGACTTTGGAAACCGGCGCGACAATCATGGTTCCGCTGTTTGTAAACACCGGCGACATTATCAGGGTGGATACCCGAACAGGCGAATATATGGAAAGGTTATAAGGAATAATACTTTAGTAGCATTTATAAAAAAGGAGGTATAAATATGGGATACATGGCTGAAAAGGCGGCGTATATCAGGGGGCTTGCCGAAGGGCTTGACATTTCCAAGGACTCAAAAGAGGGAAAGCTTCTTTTGGCCATCATCGATATGCTGCAAGACGCGTCTGACGCCATTGATGAAATTGAAGAAGTTCAGGAAGAGCTATCCAATCAAATTGATGAGATAGATGAGGATTTATCCGACCTTGAACAATATGTCTATGGAGAAGATTACGAAGACGGTGATGAGGACTTTGACCTTGAATCCTTTGAATGCCCGAATCGCGGCGAGGAAATCGTCTTGGACGCGGATTTGTTAAGCGACGAGGAAGAAAGCATAATTTGCCCGAACTGCAATCAAAAGATTGAGCTTGAATGCGAATGCTGTTCTCACGACGATGAGGATGAAGAGTAATAAGAAAGCGGGAGGCTGAAGTATTTTGGCTTCCTCTTTTGTTATTAAAAAATTTAGAGAGGGAAAATGGCATGAAGTTGTTAAAACAAAATGTTATACCGCTAAAAAACGTAAAAATTGATGATGGCTTTTGGAACAGGTATCAAAGGCTTGTAAAAGAAGAAATACTTCCGTATCAGTACCTTGCGATAAACGACCAGGTCCCTGATGTGGAGCCAAGCCACGCCATTAAGAATTTTAAAATCGCGGCAGGCCTTGAAGAAGGGGAATATTACGGCTATGTATTCCAGGATACCGACGTTTACAAATGGATTGAGGCGGTTGCCTATACCTTGGTACATAACCGGGATGAGGAACTTGAGAAAAAAGCGGATGAAATCATTGACTTAATAGAAAAGGCCCAGCAGAAGGACGGGTATTTGGTAACCTACTTTATTATAAAAGAGCCTGATAAGAGGTTCACAAACCTCTTGGACTGCCATGAGCTTTACTCTTTAGGCCACATGATTGAAGGGGCGGTTGCGTACTATGAGGCAACGGGGAAGGACAAGTTTTTGAAAGTGGCGTGCAGGTTTGCCGATTTAGTGGACAAAGTTATCGGCCCCGAGGAAGGAAAACTTCACGGATATTGCGGACACCCTGAAATTGAGCTTGCGTTAGTCAAGCTTTACAGGGTAACAAAGAACGAAAAATACTTGAATTTGTGCAAATACATGATTGACGAGCGCGGCAAAGAGCCCCACTTTTTTGACATAGAGCTTGAAAAACGCAACCACATTTCCCACTGGGGCGGAAGGCAGGACAAGGTGGACAAATACTACAACCAGTCCCATAAACCCGTAAGGGAACAGGACGTTGCTGTGGGCCACGCCGTAAGGGCCGGGTATTTATATACGGGCATGGCGGATTTGGCCTGCGAAACAGGGGACGTGACACTGCTTGAGGCCGCAAAAAGGCTTTGGGACAATGTTACCACAAAGCAGATGTATATTACAGGGGGCATTGGCTCCATGGCAGGGGGCGAGGCATTCAGCTTTGATTACCACCTGCCCAATGACACCGTTTACGCTGAAACCTGCGCGGCAATTTCCCTTGCGTTTTTTGCCCAAAGAATGCTTAAGATGGAAAACGACTCAAAATATGCCGACGTTTTGGAAAGAACGCTTTACAACGGCATAATTTCAGGAATGCAGCTTGACGGGAAACACTTTTTCTATGTAAATCCCTTGGAAGTTTGGGAAAAACAAAACCTTCACTACGCAACCTACCACCACCGCCATGTAAGGACTAAAAGGCCCGGCTGGTTTGGCTGCGCTTGCTGCCCGCCGAATTTGGCAAGGCTTATCGCCTCTTTGGGCGAATACATCTACACCCAAAGCGAGGACACAATATATGTAAACCTCTACATTGGAAACAACATGAAAACTAATATCTTAGGCAAAGATGTTGAAATTAAATTTTCCACCAATTACCCATGGGGCGGTGAAAGCGCCATTGAGGTTTCAAAAGGGGATTATAAATTAGCTTTGAGAATTCCCGAATGGTGCGAAAACTACAACATTTTGAAAAACGGCAAAAAGGCAGATTATAAGTTGCAAAACGGCTATGCTGTGTTGGATGGCGGATTTTGCGATGGGGATAAAATAGAAATTTCCTTTGACATGCCTGTAACATTGGTTGAGGCAAACCCGCAGGTTAGGGAAGACGCAGGGAAATACGCGATCACCCGCGGCCCCATTGTGTACTGCTTAGAAAGCGCCGACAACGGCGAAAACCTGTGGGCAATAAGGGTGGATGAAAACACCAAATTTACCCACTATTATGACGAAAACTTCTTGGGCGGCTGTGTGGTAATAAAAGGCGAGGCTGTTAGAGTGAAGGAATGGACGGAAAACAAGCTTTACAGAAAGGCAAAAAGGGAAGAAGAGCCCTTTACCCTCACCGCAATACCCTACGCTTTTTGGTCAAACAGGGAAGATACCCGTGAAATGAAAGTTTTTATAACGGGAAGATGATAAAAAGGCATTCTGCCTATTAGCATAAAACTTTTTTACAGAAGGTACCATCTAAAAAAGAAGTAAAAATGTTTTTGGATATCCAAAAAGCAGATAATGCCCTGATGAAAATATCTACATTATACAGATGGCGTTGATATCTAATATTTTGGGCATAAAAAACCTAACTAGAATTTTGTAGGAAAATTGTTAAAAATGGGTTGACATATTATAATTATAAGTGTAAAGTATTATATGATGGACGATTGTTAAGGTTTTATAATATAAGGGAATACCGTTGTTTGGTATTCCCTTATATTTTTGCTTGCTATTTTTTTAAATCAGGGAAGCAATTATGAAAAATGGGGAGAACACGGGCGGGACATTGGGGCTGTAAGGCGTTTGTTATAGGCGGACGGGCAATTCGGATAAAATTTTGAATATTTATAAAATCGCTAAACCGCCCCATGCATGGGGCGGTTTTACCCATAAAAGGGTTGCCAGAACCCGCCCTAGAGTAAATGCGCCGCTCAAACATAGAAAAGCGGGTGTTATTAGCAAACCCGTAAGCCAATTTTTGCGGTATGAAGAGCAATAAAAAATCGTTTTTGACGGTACAATGCCGCCGTAAGATTGCTTGATTTTTCAATCAGAAAGCGGGTGCAAGGGTTTTTATTTATATTGGCAAAATTGTGAGGAACGGTTTTAAGTCAGCAAAACACTGCAAAAAGCATCGCTGCGCTTTTTAATTCAGCGTTTTTCAGGATTAATTTTAATTGACAAAACCACGCTAAAGTTTTTCTGGCAAATAGGGAAAACGAACCTGCCGGGTATCCTATTATTAAATCCTAAAAAACCCTGCCGCCGCGCTAGGGCAATAGGATATAAAAAAAGAAAAATTAGTCATAGTCAGGTATAGGGCAATTGTCATAGCCCGATTGTATTAAAACGCAAAAAAATACCCCCCAAAAGGGGGGCGGGTTTTATTCTAAAAAGTCTTTTAACTTTTTGCTTCTGCTTGGGTGGCGCAATTTCCTCAACGCCTTTGCCTCAATCTGGCGGATTCTTTCCCTGGTTACGTCAAACATCTGCCCTACTTCTTCCAATGTCCTGCTTCTTCCGTCTTCCAAGCCAAACCTTAGCTTTAGCACCTTTTCTTCCCTTGAAGTTAAAGTCCCCAAAACTTCCATAAGCTGTTCTTTTAAGAGCATAAAGCTTGCCGCCTCGCTTGGGGCGGGCGCGTCGTCGTCAGGGATGAAGTCGCCTAAGTGGCTGTCTTCTTCCTCGCCAATCGGAGTTTCCAGACTTACGGGCTCTTGCGCGATTTTCATAATTTCCCGCACTTTTTCAATGCTCATGCCCATTTCCTTTGCGATTTCCTCAGGCTGGGGCTCCCTTCCCAATTCCTGCAAAAGCTGGCGGGAAACCCTGATCAGCTTGTTTATGGTTTCCACCATATGCACGGGAATTCTAATGGTTCTTGCCTGATCAGCTATTGCACGGGTGATTGCCTGGCGGATCCACCATGTAGCGTAGGTTGAGAATTTGTAGCCCTTGGTGTAGTCGAATTTTTCAACGGCTTTAATCAAACCCAGGTTACCTTCCTGGATTAAGTCCAAAAAGAGCATACCGCGGCCCACATAGCGCTTTGCAATGCTAACAACGAGCCTTAAATTAGCCTCGGTCAGTCTCTTTTTAGCCTCCTCGTCCCCCTGCATCATGCGCTGCGCAAGCTCAATTTCTTCTTCAGGGGAAAGGAGGGGAACCTTGCCGATTTCCTTTAAGTACATTTTTACATGGTCGTCAACATTAACGCCGTCGGGCACGGATATGTCATTTATATCTTCTTCGGTCAAATTCAAGTCCTCAAGCTCGGATTCTATATTGCCAATGACATCAATGCCCATGTTTTCCAAAGAGTCATAGAGCTTTTCTATCTGCTCGGGCTCAAGGTCAAGCTCTTCAAGGGCGTCCATGATTTCGGCATAGGAAAGCACGCCTTTCTTCTTGCCGCGCTCGATTAGCTCCTTTACTACAAGTTTCTTATTTTGTACATTTTCCGCCATTAGCAAGTTCCTCCCTTAAGCTGTTTTTGCAAAGTTAATAGCTTTTGTAATGTAACCATGTCATTTTCAATCAATGCTTTGTCAATTTGTTTTTGCACTTTTTCCAATTTAACAGTCCTAATCAAATCCTCTGCTCCCTTTAGAGTTTTTTCAAAATTTAGGTCGCTCCCTAAAATCTGGGCAACCTGCCCTGAAAGCTCAGGGCTGAAAGAATTTATTATTAAAGCTGTATCGATAATTTCACCGTCTTTATAGCTTTTGATGATTTTTTTGATTATCATTTTATGTAGCTCATGGTCAAAGAAGTCCTCGGTGAGAATGTCTTTAAAATTAGTATAAACATTTATGTCGGATAAAATTAAAGATAATAAAGCGCGCTCTGCCTTAATCTGCCTGTCTTTTTCCCCGGGTTTTGAGGAATTTAATATGGCGTTAACTTCCCGCTTTAATTCTTTTTTCTCTTCCCGCTTTGAGCGTTTTTTAATTTCGGCGTAAATGCTTTCTTCAGAAATCCCGCATTCAGCGGAAAGCCGCTTTATGTAGGCTTCCTGTTCAATTTTATTTGAAACCTTTGCCAGAATTTCACTGGCTTTGTTTAAAAATTCGATTTTTTCATCAAGGTTTTCAAGATTATATTTCTTTTTTAACTCATGAATAGTGTACTCCAAGCCCGACAGCGCCCGCTCTTTTTCCTTTTGGAAAGAAAGCCTCCCGTGCTTTTTTAAAAACTCGTCGGGGTCTTTTTTGTCAAGATGTATAATTTTTACCTTTATATCCTCGTTTTCAAAAATGCCCAAAGCGCGGTTTGCGGCCTTAATACCCGCATCATCCGAGTCATAGGCAATGTATACTTCCTTTTTGTAGCGGGAAATTAATTTAGCCTGCTGCTGGGTAAGGCTTGTCCCTAGCGTTGCCACCGCGTTTTTAAACCCGTGCTGGTGCAAGGATATTACGTCAAGGTACCCTTCCACCAAAATAAAGGATGGGTCGGTGGTGTTTTTCGCGATATTTAACGCGTACAAATTATAGCTTTTGTTAAAGATGGGGGAATCCGCCGAGTTTAAATACTTCGGGCCTTCCCCTTCCAAAATTCTCCCGCCG
>JAAYMJ010000045.1 GCA_012521455.1 Clostridiaceae bacterium | reverse complement strand
TTTTGTTTAAATGTATTAAAGAAAGCCGTAAATAAAGAAAAACCCGGTGAAGCTGAGGTAAAGCAGGATGAGCCAAAAGCCGAAATTGTGCCGCAGGCTCAAAATGACGAAGAGCTAATCGCAGTGATTACCGCGGCAATCGCTGCGGCAATGGGCACATCTTCAAGCGGGCTTGTAATCCGTTCATACAGGAAAATTTCTTCAAATGCACCGGTATGGAATATACAGGGAAGAAACGAAGCATTGTCTAACAAAATTTATTAAGGAGGAAATTTGCAATGAGAAAGTTTATAGTTACAGTAAATGGAAATTCTTACGAAGTTGAGGTTGAAGAAGTAGGCACTTCTGTTCCGGTGGCGCCTGTTGCCCCGGTGGCACCTGTTGCCCCTGCTGCGCCGCAGGCGGCTGCGCAAGCCCCAAAGGCGGAAGCGGCTGTGCAAAGCGCAAAACCCGCTAAAGCGGGCGAAAAGGACGCAACAGCACCAATGCCAGGAACCATTGTTGATATAAAAGTTTCCGCAGGGCAGAGCGTTAAAAAAGGTGATGTATTAGTAATTTTGGAAGCTATGAAAATGGAAAACGAAATCGTGGCAAAAGCTGACGGCACAGTTAAAGGCGTGCATGTATCAAAAGGCGCAACCGTTAACAGCGGCGATTTGCTAGTCTCTATTTCATAAAAAAACAAAGCAAATTTAGTATGAAATGGAGTGACAAGTTTGGAATTATTTGTTAATAGCGTAGTAAACTTTGCTAAAGATACTGGCATTTACAATATATTCGGCTATTTTAAAGAGGGCGGTTTAGGAACGCTTTTGATGATTATTGTATCATGCGTTCTTATGTACCTTGCAATCGTAAAGCAGTTTGAACCCTTATTGCTTTTACCTATATCCTTTGGGATGCTTTTGGCAAACTTACCCTTAAGTGACATGATGCACCCTGAATGGTTTACCGCAACTGATATTGATTACGGCTACATATTAAAGCATGGTGGCCTTATTGACATGCTATATCTTGGCGTAAAGTTGGGGATTTACCCGCCGCTAATCTTTTTGGGCATTGGCGCAATGACCGACTTCGGGCCGTTAATTGCAAATCCCAAAAGCTTGCTTTTAGGCGCGGCGGCGCAGCTTGGCGTGTTTTTCACATTTAACTGCGCAATATTGCTTGGATTTAACTTCCAAGAAGCGTCATCCATAGGCATTATCGGCGGCGCTGACGGCCCCACGGCAATTTATGTTACAAAGACACTTGCGCCCCACTTGTTATCCGCCATTGCGGTTGCGGCATATTCATACATGGCGTTAATCCCGCTAATCCAGCCGCCCATTATGAAAGCGCTAACAACAAAAGAAGAGCGCATGGTGGTAATGGAACAGCTAAGGCCTGTTTCAAAGAGGGAAAAAATCCTTTTCCCGATTATCGTAACCATTGTTGTGGCGCTTTTGGTGCCCTCCGCAACACCTTTGGTAGGTACGCTAATGCTTGGTAACCTTTTTAGGGAAGTGGGGATTGTAGAAAGGCTAACAAAGACCGCGCAAAACGAACTTTTAAATATCATAACCATATTCCTGGGCGTATCCGTTGGAGCCACCGCGACAGCGGAAACATTCTTAACGCCTGATACCCTAAAGATAGTGTTGCTTGGTTTAATTGCCTTTTCCATCAGTACCGCAGGGGGCGTAATTTTTGGCAAAATCATGTATAAGCTATCCGGCGGGAAAGTTAACCCGCTAATCGGTTCTGCCGGGGTTAGCGCTGTTCCAATGGCGGCAAGGGTGTCCCAGGTTGTGGGGCAGAAAGAAAACCCGGGAAACTTCTTGCTTATGCACGCAATGGGCCCAAACGTTGCAGGTGTAATTGGTTCTGCGGTTGCTGCGGGAGTATTCTTGGCAAGTTTTAGATAATCAAATAGACGGGAGGTAAAATTATGGGAAAACCTGTGAAAATAACGGAAACCGTTTTGCGTGACGCGCATCAGTCGTTGATAGCAACGCGCATGACCACGGAAGAAATGCTACCCATTATAGAAAAATTAGATAAAGTAGGATACAACGCCCTTGAAGCTTGGGGCGGCGCTACCTTTGACGCATGTTTGCGCTTTTTAAACGAAGACCCGTGGGAAAGGCTTAGAAAATTTAAGGACAAGGCTAAAAACACACCTTTACAGATGCTTTTCAGGGGCCAGAATATCTTAGGGTACAAACACTACGCCGACGACGTGGTGGAATACTTTGTTCAAAAATCCATAGCAAACGGCATTGACATCATAAGGGTATTTGACGCGCTAAATGACGTGAGAAACTTAAAAACCGCCATTAAGGCTACAATAAAAGAAAAGGGCCATGTGCAGGGCGCAATCAGCTACACAAAAAGCCCTGTCCACAATAACGAGTCCTTTGTTAAATTGGCAAAACAGCTTGAAGAAATGGGCTGCAACAGCATTTGCATAAAGGATATGGCTGGGCTTTTGCTACCCATGGAAGCATATGAGCTGGTTAAAGCCCTAAAGGAAAACGTGAAAGTGCCAATTGAGCTTCACACCCACTACACCAGCGGTGTAGGCTCCATGACATACCTTAAGGCGATTGAAGCGGGGGTTGACATCATTGACACCGCTTTAAGCCCATTTGCGCTAGGCACCAGCCAGCCCCCAACCGAGCCGATTGTTGCCACATTAAAGGGAACTGAATATGATACCGGCTTGGATTTGGACTTTTTGTCAGAATGTGCCGACTACTTTAGGCCCATCAAGGATAAATACATAAAGAGCGGCCTTCTTGACCCGAAGGTTATGGGGGTTGATATTAACACGTTGCGCTACCAAGTGCCCGGCGGAATGCTTTCAAACCTTGTATCCCAGCTAAAACAGCAGGGGAAAGAGCATTTGTTTGAAGAAGTGTTGGCAGAAGTTCCAAGGGTTAGGGAAGATTTGGGATATCCGCCGCTTGTTACGCCCACAAGCCAGATTGTTGGGACCCAGGCAGTGCTCAACGTGGTAATGGGTGAACGCTACAAGATGGTGACCAATGAAACCAAAGCCATTGTCAGAGGGGAATACGGCAAAACACCTGTTGAAATCAAGGATGAAATCGTGAAAAAAATTATCGGAAACGAAAAGCGCATAACCTGCCGTCCAGCTGACAATATCCCCAGCGAATTAAATAAATACCGTAACGAAATCAAAGAATACATTGAACAGGATGAGGACGTACTATCCTACGCGCTCTTTGGGCAGGTTGCGGTTAAGTTCTTTGAGTGGAGAAGGGGACAAAAGTATAAGATTAACCCAAATTTAGTTGATATGGAAAATAAGACCCACCCTGTGACTTAAAAAACCAAATAAGTTAACCTGCAAATAAAAAGGAAAAAGCAAGCCTTGCGCTTGCTTTTTCCTTTTATAAAGCCCCTTTGAAAGCGGGATTTTTACATTATACATGGTTTTATTTAAAATTTATGCGGCATATAATTCTTTAAAACCAAAATTTCTGGCCTTGTGGGGAATTTTAAGGGCTATGTCCGATTGATTATGTAATACATTGTAAGATTTTATCAAAAAACAAAATCCTATTAAAATGATAATATTTACAATTATGTTAAATGTGTTTACAAATAAAAAATTATAAGCTATAATATTTCCGTATTACTGTATTATGGTTTTTTATTTTTTTATTTTAAAATAAAAAATAAAGTATTATGGAAGGATGGTAGGAAAAATGACGCAAGTTGTCGCATTATTGTCTCTTTTAGTTTTTACCGCAATCATGGTAGGCATTGGGCTTTACAGCCGCAAATTTACAAAAACCATTGACGGATTTTTGCTTGGCGGAAGGAATGTGGGCGCGTGGATGAGCGCGTTTGCGTACGGCACCACATATTTTTCAGCTGTAATTTTTATCGGTTATGCTGGCAAACATGGCTGGGACATTGGTTTTGGCAGCATGTGGATTGGCATTGGAAATGCCTTCTTGGGCTGTCTGTTGTCATGGAAACTTATGGCAAAGAAAACCCGTGAAATGACACACCGTCTTAACGCTAAAACCATGCCTGAGTTTTTCCAGGCAAGGTATGGCTCAAAAGCAATGAAAATCTATTCGGCTTTAATTATATTTATCTTCCTAGTACCCTACGCGGCAAGCGTGTACAAGGGTTTAGGGCTATTGTTCTCTACAACTTTCCCATCTTTATCCAAAATAAGTGAATATGGCGCAACTTTACCTGAAGGTTTTATGCACAGCCTTCTTACCTTTTTAACACCAACAGTAATATGCATGGCAATTGTTGCTATTCTTACCGCAATTTACCTTGTTTTGGGCGGGTATGTGGCAACTGCCATTACTGACTTTGTTCAGGGCATTATTATGGTTGTTGGTGTTTTTGTTTTGATTTTTTCAATTGTGTACAGCCCGCAGGTAGGGGGCTTTGTGAATGGCGTACGCCAGCTTAGGGAAATAGAGCCAAAGCTGCTTCATCCCTTTGGCGCAGGCGCGTGGTCGTTTTTGCTGTTTAATATTTTGCTAACAAGCATTGGCCCGTTAGGGCTTCCGCAAATGGTTCACAAATACTATGCTATAAAAGACGAAGAGGCTATCAAGAAAGGCACAATTATTTCCACCGCTTTTGCATTAATCATAGGATGCGGCGCATACTTTATCGGCTCCTTCGGCAGGGTTGTTTTAAATAACCAGCTTCCCGAAGCGGGCGGGTATGACGCGGTTGTGCCCAGCATGTTAATTGAAGCCTTCGGCGGAAGCATTGTTTCAAATATATTATTAAGCTTGATTTTGCTTTTGGTACTATCCGCTTCCATGTCAACGCTATCTTCAATTGTATTAACCTCAAGCTCAGCTATTACCGTTGACTTGTTGGAAGAGTATAAGCCAAATGTTGACAAGAAAAAGCAAGTGGTAGTTTTAAGGCTTTTCTGCTTATTGTTTGTGCTATTGTCATTCATTTTCGCGTCAATGAACATTTCAATCATTGTGTCAATTATGTCTTTCTCATGGGGTGTGGTGTCAGGTTGTTTCATCGGGCCTTTCATCTGGGGCCTATACTCCAAGAAAGTCACAAAGGCGGGCGCGTGGAGCGGCCTTCTTTCAGGCTTGGTTACGGTGTTGTGCCTTGTAGTTTACACAACGCTGACAAGCGAGGGCGGATTTGCACAGGCGATTTCCAACTCCCCAGTCTACGGCGTTGTTGCTATGATTGTTTCATTGGTTATCGTGCCCGTGGTTAGCAAATTCACAAAGCCCGTGGAATTAGATATAGCCGAGGCGGCTTTTGGGGCTGTAACTGAATAAACAATGAAGGTATCCCTAGATTTTTTAGGGATACTCTTTCATTTGAATAATAAAAATTATTGAAAGGTGATTTGTGTGATTTATAACAGGGAAATGGAGTGTATAGACCGAAAAAAATTGCAGGAACTCCAGCTTAGAAAGCTTCAGGAAACGGTAAAAAGGGTTTATGATAAGGTGCCGTTTTACAGGAAAAAGCTGGATGAAGCAAATATTAAGCCTGATGATATTAAAAAACTGGAGGACATAAGGAAAATTCCCTTTACAACCAAAGAGGATTTAAGGCAAAACTACCCCTACGGGCTTTTTGCGGTGCCGCTAAAAGATGTGGTGAGAATTCACGGGTCTTCAGGCACCACGGGAAAACCAACAATTGTGGGATATACCAAAAACGATATTGAAATGTGGTCGGAATGTGTGGCAAGGATTGTTACCGCCGCGGGCGCCACAAGAGAAGACGTTGCCCAGATTGCCTTTGGGTTTGGGCTTTTTACCGGCGCGTTTGGTTTGCAGCAGGGATTGGAAAAAATCGGCGCCACAATAATTCCCATGTCTTCAGGAAACACCGAAAAGCAAATTATGATGATGCAGGATTTGGGTACCACGGTTTTGGTTTCCACACCGTCCTATGCCCTTTACATGAGCGAAGTTGCGGAACAAATGGGGATAAAAAATGGCGATTTGAAGTTAAGGCTTGGCCTTTTTGGCGCGGAAGGCCACACCGAAGAAATGAGAAAAGAACTTGAGAAAAGATGGGGGATTCAGGTTACCGAAAACTACGGCTTAAGCGAAATTGTCGGCCCCGGCGTCGCGGGGGAATGTTTGGAGCACAAGGGGCAGCACATAAATGAGGACCATTTCCTATTTGAAATCATTGACCCTGAAAGCGGCGAAGTTTTGCCGTGGGGGGAAAAAGGCGAAATTGTAATAACCCCGCTTTCTAAAGAAGCGCTGCCGCTTTTAAGGTACAGGACAAAGGATATTTCCTACATAATGGACGACCCGTGCCCCTGCGGGAGAACCACCGCGAGAATGGCAAAGATACAGGGAAGAAGCGACGACATGCTCATTATAAAAGGGGTAAATGTTTTCCCGTCACAGGTGGAAAGTGTTCTGCTAAATATCGAAGGGGTAGGGCCCCACTATCAGCTTGTGGTTAGGAAAAACGGGTTTGTCGACGATTTGGAAGTTTTAGTGGAAGTTGTGGATTCATCCCTTCTTGAAAAGTTTTCAGAGCTTGAAGCCTTGGAACAGAGGGTAAAATCCAAAATCCACACCGTTTTAGGAATAGATACAAAGGTAAGGCTTGTAGAGCCAAGGTCCATTGAAAGGTCAATGGGAAAAGCGAAAAGGGTTATTGACTTGAGAAACCAAAAATAGGAGGAAGCAAAAGTGACTGACCAAAAGAGAATGTTGATGCTTGGAAATGAAGCAGTTGCGAGGGGCGCTTATGAAGCTGGGTGTACGGTGGCAACCGCATACCCCGGCACGCCTTCGACGGAAATCACGGAATATATTGCCCAAAAATATGATGAAATTTATTCCGAGTGGGCCCCCAATGAAAAAGTGGCCTTGGAAGTGGCGATAGGGGCTTCCATTATCGGGGCGCGGGCAATGTGTTCCATGAAGCATGTGGGGCTTAATGTGGCGGCGGACCCGCTTTTTACCGCAAGCTACACAGGCGTAGGCGGGGGATTGGTAATTTGCGTTGCGGATGACCCGGGAATGCACAGTTCCCAAAACGAGCAGGATACACGAATGCTTGGGATTGCCTCAAAAGTTATGGTTTTGGAGCCTTCCGACAGCCAGGAGTGCAAGGACTTTGTGAAAGAGGCTTTCAGTTTGAGCGAATTGTTTGATACCCCAGTGATAGTAAGGCTGTCCACTAGAGTATCACATTCTCAAAGCATTGTGGAAATTGCCGATAGAAATGATTATACATATAAAAAGTACGAAAAAAATCCCCTAAAATACGTTATGATGCCTGCCATGGCAAGAAAGCGCCATGTGGAAGTGGTAAAGCGGCTTTCTAAAATCAAGGAATTTGCGGAAAGCTGTGGTCTTAACAAAATTGAAATGAATGACACCAAAATC
>JAAYMJ010000044.1 GCA_012521455.1 Clostridiaceae bacterium | reverse complement strand
TTTCGAGGTGGTGCTTTAACGTCTTTCATTATACGTATTCAAAAAAACATCCTCATTTTATAAGCCCACTATGTGTCAATTGTGACAAATTTTTTCTTATGTCGCCACTTATATTGTAATTATACTCCAAAAAATTGAAGCTGTCAATAAACTTTTTGTTTATTTTAGCAATTTCTTCTTCTGCCGCAAGGCTTTCAGCCTCACACAGGGCCGCTGCCTCAAAGAGCAATTTACCATATAATGTATGGTCTTCCCCGTTTTTTCGTATATTTTCTACTATATCTATTATATTATCCAAAATTTCATCCTTTTGTAATTTCCCCAAGCCCGCCTTTTGTGCCTTAGATAAAATCTTTTGGGCTTTCATAATCGCCGGAAGGCCTTTGGAAATTTCCTTCATTGTCTGGGAAATGGTCTTTTGCCCTTTTTCCTCCTTCTTTATTTGTTCCCAATTTTTTAATACTTCATCCGAATTTTTTACACAAACGTCGGAAAAAACATGGGGATGGCGGCGTATCATCTTTTTTGAAATGCCGTCTATTATATCCGTTATGTCAAACCTGCCTTCCTCTTTGGCGATTTGGGCATGAAGGGCCACTTGCAAAAGCACGTCCCCCAGCTCGTCAATTATTTGACCGTCATCTTCCCCTTCAATGGCGTCCGCTGCCTCATAGGCTTCCTCAATTAAATATTTTTTTAAGCTCTTGTGGGTCTGCTCCCTGTCCCACGGGCAGCCCCCCTCGCCCCTGAGCCTTGCCACAATGTCCAAAAAATCCGAAAAGCTGTATTTCATTTTTACACCTCGTCTATCTTAAACTCATAACCGCTTACTTTTTTCATTATTTTAGGATAAATAAACACCGCGCCCAACAGCTGGAAAAAGGTATATAAAAGCGCCACCAGCAAAACATAAAACCTAAGGCCGGCATAATAAATTATTGAGAAAAATATTATATTTAAACCAAGACCCGCTAATATTAACAACAGGTTTATAAGAAAGTTATCAATTGCCAGATAAAAGGACATTTTTATTATGTCAAAAAACTTCATCTTATATGTTACCATCAAAGGATACATCCAAAAGTGCATGAGTATATATATAAGGTAAGCTAAAAGCATCATAAGCATCAGGGTGTTTACTATAAAGGATGAGTCCGCAAGGCTTTTTGCGTAAAAATTCATATCCAAAATTATAATAAACAAAAAGAAAGCGTCCAGTAAAAATATCAAAATTGAATTTAATAAATTGTCCTTTATGCTTTTAAAAAAATCCGACACAACCCATGAGTGCTTATGTCTTACATAAGCGGATAGTACATAGCTTGTCCCCGCGTTTGCCGGGCCCGTACCCGCAAAGGTTAAAATCAAAGAAATCATTATGGAACACAAAAAAAACATTGTCCACACAGCCATATTCTCGTCGGCGATATCCACCTTGATTTTTTCAAAAACGGGATAAAGCGCCGCGTTTGAAAGGTAAAAATAAACTATTACGGCTGGGAGCGATACTAAAAAATATAAAAAATTAAGCCCCACAAGCTTAAAAAACCTGTGCCTTATTATGTCAAAATAAAGGGGTATGCCCTCCTTCGGCACGTCCTCTTCCCTGACCCCCGGGCCGGGTTTGTTGTAGTTAAATCCAAAAAGCCCCATATATACCTCCAATTAAGTTATGCCCATTTTTTGCCTTTTTCCTGCCATACTTTTTTATAAAAAATCTTGTTTTTTAACAAAAACATTATTATAATATCGTTTGTGTATTATAAATTATAAGGATTCATTTAAAGATTTTCCATAAAACCCATGAATTATTAAAAAATTATACCATCTAAAACATACAAATTCAACATTTTATAAATAAAATAATGCTAAATAGTAAAAAATATACTTGCATTTTTATAATCTATGTGTTAGAATACAGTTTGTCAAATTACGCAATCTGGAGGTGAATTAATTGCCAAATATTAAATCCGCAAAAAAGAGAGTGCTAGTGATTAAGAAAAAGACCTTGAGAAACCAGATGATCAAGTCCGCGCTAAAGACCGCGATTAAGAAGTTTAATGCACTAGTAAATGAAAATAATAAAGAGGCTGCAACACAAGCCTTCAGGCATGCGGTAAAGAAACTTGACCAGGCTGCTGCAAAAGGTGTTATCCACAAAAACACTGTTGCACGCAAAAAGTCAGCTTTAGCAATAAAGTTAAATAAAATGGGTGCCTAAGTTTTATAAATATAAAGCGGGTATTCACGAATGACTCCTGTTACATACAGGCGTGATTCATGAATTACCCGCTTTTATATTTTCATAAGCCTAAAAAGCGTCATCTCAAGGGCTAAAAAGTCCCCCGAAATCCCCGCTTTTATGTCCCCGTCCGCTTTTTTTAGTAAAAACATTGCGCGCCTTAAAAATTCCCCGCTGCTTTTTTTGGCATATGAAAGGGCCTTTTTT
>JAAYMJ010000043.1 GCA_012521455.1 Clostridiaceae bacterium | reverse complement strand
GGGGCTCCTATGTTTCAAATATCCAAGGCGGCACAAATGACGCTTTAACCTTAAAAGTAAATGTGGATAAGGCGGGATTATACAAGCTTGAAATCTACCATTCAAACGGCGAGCTTTTCGGCGCCCACAGCTATAACCCCCAAATCACGGACAGATACGCGTCATTTAAGGTAAACGAAGATGACCCTGTAAGGCTATACTTTAAAAACACCTATTCCAATGAAAACTTCAGGCCTAAAACCATACCCGTTTACCTAAACGCAGGGGAAAATGAAATTAAGATTTATAACGACAACTACAAAATCCTACGCTGCGGGACGGGTTCTGCTGGAAACATTACCTACCAAACCCTTGTAAATTACGCGCCAAACTTTGATAAATTCATAATTTATCCCGCAAGCCTTGATGAAGTAACCCCTTCTGATGAAACATTCCAGGTAAACCTGTTCTCCACAGAAGGCGGAAAAGCATTTATTGACAACTACTTCGCAAAAGCGGGGGAATATGTAAACTTAATCCTAACCCCCGATTATACTGACAGCACGATTAAAGTTTTGGCAAATAATACTGACATAACAGGCTTGATGGAAAAATCCGCAGGCGGGTACCAATTGACCTATCAGGTAAATGAGGACACCACATTCCATGTAAGCTTTACAAATCCTGAAAATATGGATAAATACATTAAAAACTCCTCCTTCGGCCTTGGGGACTTGACATATTATGATATAGAAGGGGAAGTTACAATTGAAAGCAG
Organism: Clostridiaceae bacterium; assembly: GCA_012521455.1. Lineage (GTDB taxonomy): Bacteria > Bacillota > Clostridia > UMGS1883 > JAAYMJ01 > JAAYMJ01. Next base: position 3,794 of record JAAYMJ010000043.1, on the reverse strand, counting down.
TGAAGATAACAGGCTTTATACCACATATTACGCCCACCTGCAAAGCGGGGCAAAGATAAACCAAAAAATTACAGGGATTGAAGATGGCACATACAGTTTCTATGTGTACGCAAAAGGCTCAGGCAATATAACTTTGACAGACGGTATAAATTCAAAAACCTATCAGGTTTCAGAAAGATACGAACGCTATGAATTAAGGTTTACGGTAAATAACAGCACCACACAAATCGGGGTTTTAGCTGACGGCGAAATTTATTTAGACGATTTATCCCTTACAAATGACAATATTGACAGCGGTATCCTCTATTTCGTAGACTGTGGCGACTCCAATCCAAAAACCTTGTCAAAAGGCGATAAATTCGGGATTTACAACAGCGTAACCGAGCAGTTCTATGGAGAGGACCCCGTTACAGGAAAATACTGGGGATTGGTTGATGACTACACGCCAAACGCAAATTACCCCACCTTGCTGACAGGAAGGCTGACATGGCCCTATGAATATGACACAACTGACGGGCGGGACAAAGTGGTATCCTACCGCTACTCAAGGGATCAGGACTACATGTATCCTCAGCCCGGCATAACCTACAAGTTTGAGCTTCCAAACGGGGAATACACCGTTGAAAGCGCATACTACTTGCCATCCTCATGGATGAGCGGCGTAAACAGAAGGTGCAAAATAACATTAAACGGGGTAGTTTATATAAACTCCTTCCTACCCACCACAAACCCTGAAAGCCCGATGGTATTTAACCACAGCGTAAACGTAACTGACGGCTTTTTAACCTATAACGTAACCGTTGACGCGGACGGTATCGGGGGCTCTGCGGTAAGCTATATCATAATCCGCAAAAAAGACACAAAAGAGCGCATGTATTTTCCCATTGACTTAACAAACAAAGTAGTTACAGGCACCCCCTCATGGAATAACGTCGCTTCAACCGCCGCGCAATACGCTTTTGACAACAACACCTCAACATTCTTTGACGGGCTGGTGGGCGGCTACTGCCAGGTGGATTTAGGACAAATCACCGACATTTCACAAATCGGCTATTCCCCAAGGCCTTCCTATGAATCAAGAATGGTAGGCGGAATGTTCTTGGGTTCAAAAGACGGGGAAAACTGGGTAAAACTTTATGTCATCCCCACTGCGCCAGGCCCTTACATTGAAACTAAAGTTACCGCCGGCCAGTTCTTAACCAGGGATACCTTCTACCGCTACATCAGGTACACAAACCTTGTTGATAACGCAAATATTGCCGAAATTAAAATTTACAAAAACGCGGACGTAATGTTTAGCGTTATAAACCTAAACCCTGAAAGCGTGAATATATCAAAGGCTTATATCGAAAACAACAAAGCGTACATCACCCACTCATCCCAAGGGGAAGTTACCTTTGTAATCGCCAAGTATAAGGACAACAAACTTGAAAGCATAATAACCAAAAAAGCGGACTCTTCAGACATGGAAATTGAGCTTTCAGGCGGCTTTGACAGAAATTGCACCTACAAATTCTTTGTGTGGGACTTAAAAAACCTTTTTCCCTACACAAAACTAGCAAGTTAAAAAAACCGGGGCTTTATTTAGCCCCGGTTATCTTTTTGCCTAAAATCACTAAATCCTCACTTTCCCCGTCTAAATCCGCAACGCCGGGAAAATACCCCCACTGTTCAAAGCCAAAGGCGGAAAAAAGCTTTAAGCTTGCATGGTTTTTTGAAAAAATAAAGGCAAGCAAGTTTTCCACCCCGTATTTGGGGCATTCCTGTAAAACCTTTTCCAAAACCTTTTTCCCAATTCCGCGCCCGCGGTAGTTTTCGTCTAAATAAATGCTTATCTCACAGGTCTTATCATAAGCAGGCCTTCCGTAAAAAGAGGATAAGCTAACCCAGCCGCAAATTCTGCCCCCCGTTTCCACCACCCAAAGGGGCCGCCTTTGGTGCGTGTGCTCATAAAACCAGCCTTTTTTATCCTCCACCCCCACAGGCTCCAAATCCGCGGTTACAACCCTTGAGGGTATGGTCTGGTTATATATTTCCACAATTTTTGGCAAGTCCTCAAAACTTGCTATCCTCAATGAAATTTCCATATAAACCTTCCCTTTTTAAACCTTTAAAACTAATTATACCAAAAGGAAAACCCCGCAAAAAGATAAAAATAAAATTTTTGCCAAAAATACCCCTGATTTTCACAAATTTCTTCCCTTTCCCCAAAGCCCCAAACCCCTACCAAATTAAAATCAAAAAAAGAAAAACTGCCAAAGGCAGTTTTTCTTTTTATTTTACATTTTCACATCAATATGCTTTACCCCAGTATAGGAGTTCCTTTGCCTCTTTTTTGCAAACTATGCATTTTGCCCCATCGCGCTTGCTTTCGCCAAAGGGTATGCACCTTGAAGTCGCGCCGGTTTCTTCTTTCACCTTTTCTTCGCATTTTTCGTCCCCGCACCAGTGGGCTTTGATAAATCCGGGGCTTTTTTCAATTATATTTTTGAAATCTTCAAAATTATCCGTTTCAAAAGTCTTTTCTTCACGCAATTTCAAAGCCTTGTTGTATAGGTTCTTTTGAATGTCATCCAAAAGTTTTGCAATTTCATCCTGCAGATTATCCAATGAAACGGAAACCTTTTCGCGGGTATCACGGCGCACAAGCACGCATTTGTTATCCGCGATATCCTTCGGCCCGATTTCAAGCCTTAACGGCACGCCCTTCATTTCATATTCGCTGAACTTCCAGCCCGGGCTCTTGTCGGAGTCATCCAATTTCACCCTGAAGGTCTTGGATAATTTTTCTTTTAATTCATAAGCCTTATCCAAAACCCCTTCTTTTTGCATAGCGATTGGCACAATCACAAGCTCAATGGGCGCGATTTTGGGCGGAAGAACCAGCCCGTCGTTGTCCCCGTGAACCATAATTACCGCGCCAATCATTCTTGTTGTTGCGCCCCATGAAGTCTGGTTAACATATTTTAATTGGTTGTCCTTATCTAAATATGTGATGTTAAAGGCCCTCGCAAAGCCGTCGCCGAAATTGTGGCTGGTAGCACCCTGAAGAGCCTTTCCGTCATGCATTAAACATTCAATGGTGTATGTGGACTGCGCCCCCGCGAATTTTTCACGCTCGGTCTTTTGGCCTTTTATCACAGGGATAGCCAAATATTCTTCATAAAATCTTGCGTAGATATTTAACATCCTGATGGTTTCTTCCTGGGCTTCTTCAAAAGTCGCGTGCGCGGTATGACCTTCCTGCCACAAAAACTCGGTGGTTCTCAAAAACGGGCGGGTGGTTTTTTCCCATCTTACCACGCTGCACCACTGGTTATATAATTTCGGCAAATCCCTATATGACTGGATTATATGGGAATAATGCTCGCAGAAAAGTGTTTCGGAAGTGGGGCGCACACACATGCGCTCAGCAAGCTTTTCGCTTCCGCCATGGGTTACCCACGCAACTTCAGGGGCGAAGCCTTCAACGTGGTCTTTTTCCTTCTGAAGAAGGCTTTCAGGTATAAACATGGGCATATAAACATTTTCATGCCCGGTTTCCTTAAACATTCCATCCAAAACTTTTTGCATATTTTCCCAAATCGCGTATCCATAGGGCCTTATTACCATACAGCCCCTTACTTGGGAATAGTCAATAAGTTCAGCTTTTTTAACAATGTCCGTGTACCATTGGGCGAAATCTTCGTCCATTGAAGTAATCGCTTCAACCAACTTCTTATTTTCCATACTCATGTCAACAATCCCTTCAAACACAAGATTAAATATATGGTAAAACAAATAATTTTAATTGT
>JAAYMJ010000042.1 GCA_012521455.1 Clostridiaceae bacterium | reverse complement strand
CGGTTACATAGGGAATCAGCATAAAAAACACAAACACTTCCCCTATGGGTATTGTAAGGGTGGTGTGTATGCCTTGTATATATTTTATTAAAGGCTGGTTAAAAGCGGGCAGCAGATTTGAAAAATCTATTTCTTCAAAAAGCAGTGGCGTGGTTATAAAAATATAAAACAAAACCAGAGCAAAGAAAAAATGGGCTAGCCTCATAAAACCCTCGCACCCGTGTTTTACCGCCCAGCCGCATATAAACATGAATGATATTATAATCATATATGAGGGGGTGGTGTCTAAAAGGGTGGAGTGAACAAAGTCGTTAATGTCGGCTAAATTTATAATTGCCAATGACATAAAAAAGTAAAAATACAAAAACGATATAAATTTACCCAAAACCTTCCCGTAAACTTTTTCGAAAATCTGTATTATTGTCAAATCAGGATATCTTTTGTGAATAGCGCTGTAAATAAAATGAAACGGGATAAAGCAAAGAAAGCCCAATAAAATAATAAGCCATACATCCTGTTTTGCAACATTGGTTAAAATTGAGTTATATAAAAACGCCGAAACAATGTAGCATGAAACGCCCAGCATTAGCTGGCGCTTGTTTATTCTTCCTTTCTCGAGAGACATTTTTCTTCCCCTTTATGATGGATATGTTAAACCCATTTTTTTTAATAAATATTGAACCCCTTTAAGGTCGCTTGGCAATTTTAGCTCCATAAGCCACAAAAGCGTTAAAACATATGACCAAGTCAATATAAAGCAGTAAAATATCAATTCCTTTTTTAAGTTTTGCTGTTTTAGTTTTTTACCCTGAAAGTAGCCTATTGTGATAAAAATTATAGTTACTATTGCTTTCATACTTACACCTTTTTTGCCTTTAATTCGGGATTACAGGCTGTACAATCCTGCCTGTGCCTGATATGTTGGTTGAAGCGTCTATATCAAGTTCCATATTCTCAAAAATGTTGGGCCAGTCCTGTTTTATTTGCTCCCAAAGTTTGGGGCTTTTTTTGTAAAGCTCATTGGCGTAGTCAAACACGTCGGCTTTAAGCCTCTTTGCCTCATCGTGGGCCACAACAATTTCTTCCTTAATTCTTTGGTTGCACAAATTCTCAATCTTTTTTATCACTTCGGGGTCTTGTATTTTGGCCCCGCCGGTGTGGGAGCCAATCGTCCCTTCAAGTTTTGCTTTGATTTTTACTTTTAATTTTCCGTCAACATATTCAAGTTTCCGCTTTGAGGTGGCTTTTTTTATTTCAACTTCAAACTGCCCCTGACCGTCTGTAACTGATACAATCCCGCCTTTTACCTTATTTTTTGCCCAAAGCATGCCGCGTGTCATGTTGGGGTCCAGGTAGCCCACCATCTTGTCCCTTATAAATACGGCGGTGCCGGTCACCCCTAAAACTTCCATGCCGCTTTGATGGCTTAAGTTTACAATGGGGCATATCGCCGCAGAATAGCCAATGAGCATATCCATAAACTCATGCAGGTCCACGCTTATGATATGGCTCATTGGCTGATAAGAGTTTATAATAATGGACAGGTTAATTGCGGGAAGGGTTTCTAGTTCTGGTTTTACATCCAAAAGCTGTGCCGCTTTCCCTTCCGCCACCGCAATATCCACGTCAAGCCTGGTTTCGTGGTCCCGCATGAAAAAGTCAAGGTACTGAAGTATCCCTTCTTCTGCCAGTTCTTTGCTTATCATAATGATTTGGTTGTGGGGAAAATATAACTTTCGGCTGCTTTCATGGTTAAAACCGCGGATAATATCAAATATGGTCTGGCCTTCGTTTTCAATGTTCCAGTAGAATTTTTCGCCTGCGCTCTTTCCTTTTTGGGGGGTGTCAATTGCAGACGCCCTTGCGATTTGGGCGGTAATTTTAACCGGCGCGTGTTCCCCCCTGTCCACCGCGACCCCTATTACAATGGCCCTGGCGTTTAACTCGTTTTGGTCCCAGCAGCCTGAAAGCAAGGTAATACTTAATACCGCTGCCAAAAGTTTCGTCAGTTTCTTTATAAGTATCACCCCCTATTTTTGATAGTTGTTGTCGCTTAGCTTTTCTTTAACATATTTTTTGGAAAAGCCGCTTCTTATTTTGTTTTCACCTGCTAAATGGTCGGGCCTTCGCTTCATTAAATAAAGCGGGACCCGTATGAATGTATCCTTGTTGTTGTGGTAACTAAAGGGCGCGATTGGGGATAAATATGGAACGCCGAAAGTTCTTAATGTGCTCAAATGAATTAAAAGGCCCAAAATCCCGATGATTATGCCGTACAATCCTAAACCCGCGCCTAAAATCAAGAGAAGAAACCTTATATAAAACCCCGTGTCCACAAGCTGCGGAACCACAAAGCTTGCAACAGCGCTGAAAGCCACGATAATTAAAACCGCGGGTCCTACAACGCCCGCGTTAACCGCGGTTTCACCCAATACCAGCGCGCCTACGATGGAAATAGCGGGCCCGATTGTCCTGGGCATTCTGATTCCCGCTTCCCTTAATATCTCATAAACCACAAGCATTATCATGATTTCAAACATCCCCGGGAAGGGCAAACCTTCACGGGTTGAGGCAATGGTAAAAAGAAGCGTTGTGGGCAAAAGTTCCTGATGGTATGTTGTAAGCGCCACATAAAACGCAGGCGAAAGCACGCTTACTACAAAGGCCAGCATCCTCAAATTCCGCGCAATTAAAGCATAAAGGGGGCGGATGTAGTAGTCTTCCGCGGCTTGGAAGGCTTCAATAAAAAACATGGGAAGGGTTAAAACCTGGGGTGAGCCGTCAACAACTATGGCACACCTTCCTTCCAGGATTTTTCCCGCCGCCACGTCAGGTTTTTCCGTGTATGAAATTGTGGGGAAAATGGATAAGGGGTTTTGGTCTAAAAACTGCTCAATGTACCCGCTATCAATAATTGAGTCGGTTTCAATTTCTCGGAGCTTGTTTTTTATATCATCTACTAAGCTATCCCTGGCAATGCCTTTTAAATAGCAAAGGGAGACACTGGTTCTGGTTTCTCTTCCTATTGTGTAGTTTTCAAAGACTAAATTGGGGCTTTTTATCCTCTTTCTGATTAGCGCCACATTTGTCAGTATGCTTTCGGTGAAGGCTTCCCTCGGCCCCTTTACCACAAGCTCGGTTAAAGGCTCGGTTACGCTTCTTTTGTTATATGAAAAACAGTCAACTAAAAGTACCAGTTTTTCCCCTTCTTGCAAAACAGCGGTTTTGCCTGACAAAACTTCGTCAACCATTTCATAAAAGTCGTTGGTGTCCTGAATGTTTCCCACATTTATGACATCTTTTAGCTTTATATCTTTATCCTTGTTTTTTTGAATCGGGTTTACAACGTTTTCGCCGATTTCTTTGCTGTCTACAAACCCGTTGATATAAATTAGCACCACTTTTTTCCCGTTAAATTTTAAGGACCTGTATATGAAATCCGCGCTGTTGTTGGTAATTTTTTTGAATTTGTCCACGTTTTCATCCACATTTGCGCTGATTAGTTCTTTTCTCCTTTTTTGTCCCTCAAGTTGTGTTGTGAAATTAAACTTGCGAAAAAACCCTTTCATATTTATCCCACCGCCAAATATTTCTTTGTTTTTATTTTTCCGCTAAATTTTTGTTATATTCAATTTATAAAGCAAACAAAAAAGCTTTAGGATAAATCCTAAAGCTCAGAATGCAGACAAACTGCGTATTAGATTGTTTTGGGGTTTTCAGGGGCAAAGCCCTTTCCACTAAATCCCGCGGTTTTTTGGTACATGTGCCCCGAAAACCACACCTTGCAAGGGCTGGCGCGGCAGCGCCGCAAAGCGTTAGCCCTTGTTTTCAAACAAAAGCCCTGAATCCCGGGCTTTTGTTTGAGCGTATTTGGCCGATACGCTGAGCTTTAAGATAAATCCTAAAGCACTTTTGGGAAGAAGTGATATGTAAAAATCTTTGTTTCATCTGTCTTTTATGTTGACATATTCGCTTTTTTTAGCGATGGATTTATACGCCGGTCGCATAATTCTCTGCCCTGCCACGATTTCTTCAAGCAAGTGGGCGCTCCAGCCCGCAATTCTTGAAATCGCGAAAAGCGGTGTATATAGTTCTTCAGGCATATTTAGCATTTTATAAACAAAGCCTGAATAAAAGTCCACGTTGGCGCATATGATTTTGGAGTCATTTTTAACTTCCTTAAATAAACCGGGTGTTAGCTTTTCGATTAGTTCATACAAATGGAATTCTTCTTCCATGTTCTTGTCTTTCGCAAGCTGCCTTGCTTTTTCTTTTAGCATTACGGCCCTTGGGTCGCTTAATGTGTAAACCGCATGGCCCATTCCGTAAACAAGACCTGACCTGTCGAAAGCTTCCTTCCTTAGGATTTTTACAATGTAGTCGGCAACTTCCTTTTCGTTTGACCAGTCCTTCACATTTCTTTTTATATCTTCCATCATTGACATAACCCGTTCATTCGCGCCGCCGTGTTTTGGGCCTTTTAGGGAGCCAACCGCCGCGGCGATTGCTGAATAGGTGTCCGTGCCTGTGGAGGCAATAACGTGGGTTGCAAAGGCGGAGTTATTACCGCCGCCGTGTTCGGCGTGAAGGATTAATAATAAGTCCAATGTATCCGCTTCAAGTTTTGAGTAACATCTGTCAGACCTGATCATTTGAAGGAAATTGCAAGCGGTATCCAATGTGTCACTGGGCGGGTGGATTACAAGGCTTTCCTTGTGGTAATAGTGCCTGTATGCCTGATAGGAATAAGCCACCATGGCTGGAAACCTTGCGATTAATTCTATGACCTGGCGGAGTACGTTTTCAAAGGAAGTGTCATCAGGGTTATCGTCATAGGAATATGACGCTAAAACGCAGCGCGCCAGTTTATTCATGATGGATTTACTGGGAGCCTTTAATATCATGTCCTCGGTGAAGTTTTCAGGTAGGCTTCTTAGGCTGATTAAAAGTTTTGTAAATTCATCAAGCTCCTCTTGTTTGGGAAGTCTTCCGAACAGCAACAAATATATTATTTCCTCAAAGCCATGCCTGTCCTCTTTTATGCAGGCATTAACTATGTCCTGCACATCTATTCCACGGTAAAATAACTGCCCGGGCACAGCTTCTTTTTCGCCTTCGCTTACTATGTACCCGTGCACCGCGCCAATATTCGTAAGCCCAACTAAAACGCCGGTCCCGTCTTCATTTCTGAGTCCTCTCTTTACGTTATATAAGCGGTATAGCTCAAGTGGAATGGTGTAGACATCTTTTTTTGCTTGCGCCGCCAGCTTTTGAAATGTTGGATTGTTTTGCAACATATTATCCCCCCTATTCTTATTTTCCAAAAATGAGTTATTTAATATTTTACCATTTAAACAAGCACTTTACAAGCTGTTTTTTGTTTTTAAATTAACAAAATTTGTTCTATTTCCTGCTAAATTCTTATATATATTAATAGGACATGTTTCAAAAATTATTTTTTTAAAACCCTTTTTTGAAAAAATGATTTTTGAAAAAGCAGATGTTTATAATTTTTTTATAAAAAATTTACATTTTAGTTTTGGGGGTGGTTTTACGAAACAGCTGGGGTTTTTGATAGGTTTTTTCATCATAACCTTGACGGTTTTGCCTGCGGTTGTGGTTTTGCGGTTTCCAAATATAGAAAATACTTCCATTGAAAATGTAATAAACGCCCAAAACCAGCAAGAAGAAGAAACCACGGTTGAAGCTTTTGCAGAGCAGGAGGATTATCCAACAAAGGTTTTGGTTTATATAAAGCATGAGGATGTTGTCAAAGAATTTGATTTGGAAGAATACCTTGTGCATGTGGTGGCGGCCGAAATGCCGGCAAGTTTTGAGATGGAAGCGCTAAAGGCGCAGGCTGTCGCGGCAAGGACTTATATTGTAAATAAAATGCTTTCGGGAAATTACCCCCCTGAACACAAAGGGGCGGCGGTCTGCACCGATTACACCCACTGTAAGGCATACATTAGTTTAGAAGACGCAAAAGCAAAATTCGGTGACAATTTTGACGAGTACTGGTCTAAAATCCAAGAAGCCGTAAAAGCCACGCAGGATGAAATCATTGTTTACAACAACGAGCCAATTTTGGCGGTTTTTCACTCCCAAAGCCACGGAAAAACCGAAAACGCCCACGATGTCTGGGGAGGGTACTACCCCTATCTTTTAAGTGTGGACAGCCCCTATGACAACCAAGTAAGCTACGCCACCTTTACATTTGACGATTTTTGCCAAAGAATTAAAAATTTCAATCCCGACGCCAATATCCAAAGCCCTGCGGATGTAAAAAGCCCAATTTTAACCGACGCGGGGGCGGTTAAAACCATAAATATCGGCGGCGTGGATTTTAAGGGTACACAAATCAGAAGTATTTTTAACTTAAAAAGCCACTGCTTTACCATTAGCTTTAACGGGGATAAAGTGACTTTTACGGTAAAGGGCTACGGCCACGGGGTGGGAATGAGCCAAAACGGGGCAAATGAGCTGGCAAAAGAGGGGAAAAAATATGATGAAATCCTGAAGGTATACTACACCAATGTGGATGTGGTAAAAAATGACAACAAATATTATTAATTTTTATATAAATTTTTGCATTATTTTTCTTGACAAAAACAATGCAATCTATTAAAATTAAATTGTACTCAATATTATTGCATAATGTTTGACGTTATAATATAGCATAACCCGCGCTCTTTTTGCCAAGGTTGCTGCAAACTTATTTTGAACCCTCTCTTTCCAAGTTTTAAAATAATTTTATTCAATTGCATAAGTTTAAAATTCAAAAGCCGGATTTTTAGTCTTAGTTTATTTTACTTCTTGCAAACCCTACGCAGCAATTCAGGCTTAAAGGGCGAAAGTATCAGATTTTTTTGAATATGGGCGTTGAGCTTCCTTCTTTGGAAAAAGCCGCAAGTTCATCTT
>JAAYMJ010000041.1 GCA_012521455.1 Clostridiaceae bacterium | reverse complement strand
TCAGTTATCAGACATGGCATTATAGAAAAAACATATCCTAGCATTTTTATTGTGCGGCTGGTGGACAAGGATAGGGCGGATGTTGACGGAAGAATGGTGTCGTTTAGCTACACCGATGTCTTAACACGTGCTGTCGAGCTTGGGCTTTACAGGAATAATAACGAAAATAACGAATAGAAGGCTAATTAAATGAAAACACATTCCTTCCGGGGTGTTTTTTCGTTTTTATTTTTTATTCTTCATAATCTTTTAAAACCCGATGAGGTGGTATTTGCCGCCTCATTTTTTAATGTTTTTATTTGTGGTATTTTGAAATTATGTTTAAATATGTAAATCAAATTGCATAATAATAAGCAATTATAGTTTTAAGATATAATCGAAAACCGTGATTGCAATACTAATTTGTTTTTCCATTTCATTTCCCCTTTTTAAATTTCTTTTTCAGACATATTTTTCAACAAACTTATAAAGTAAAAATTTTATATGTTTACACAAATTTGTGATATTGCATAAAAATAGAATTAAAATATTGTAAAATATTCTTTTAAATAAAAAAAGGAAATTATAAGATTAATAAAGAATTAATTAAAATGGTGATGTTGCATAATTTTTTGATTATGTTTCGCCAAAATTCTACAAAATTCACGAAAGAGGTGGCAGTATGAACAAATTTCCCGTTGGGAAAATACGTAATGTTTGTATTATGGGTCAGGGAAGCTCTGGTAAGACATCTCTGGTTGAAGCAATGCTTTACAATGCAGGTGCATCAGAACGTTTAGGCAAAGTTGTGGATGGAACCACAGTATGTGACTACGATCCGGAGGAAATCAAAAGAAAATTTTCCATTAATGCATCACTTGCACCATTTGAATGGAAAGGAAATAAGATTAATGTTATAGATACTCCAGGATATCTCGACTTTGATGGTGAAGCTTATGGCGCAGTTAAAGCCTGCGACGGAGTTGTAATTGTGCTAAGCGGCAATTCAGGTGTATCTGTTGGAAGCGAAAATGCTTGGGAGCTTGCAAAGAGCGAAGGGCTACCTGTTATCTGTTTCGTGAACAAAGTTGATCACGAGAATGCAAACTTTATCAACGTGGTAAACAGCTTAAAGGAAGTATTCGGCAATAGCATCGCGCCCTTTAGGATTCCCATTAAGGAAGATTTGAAAATCACAGGCTATGTTAACTTGGTAACCATGAAGGCATATAAGGTGGAAGGCAACAAGGAAACTGAAATTGAAATTCCGACCGATATGCTTGACCAGGTAAAAGAAATGCGGGAAGCGTTATGCGAAGCTGTTGCTGAAACCAGTGAAGAATTGATGGAAAAATACTTTGAAGGCATTGAATTTACTGAAGAAGAAATGAGGAATGCGCTAAGAATCGGCGTTAGAAACGGTGACATTGTGCCTGTTTACGGCGGAAGCGCAACTGAAAATATAGGCGTAACATTCTTGCAGGACGCAATAGTTAAATACTTCCCGTCCCCCGACGAATCCACAAGGGTGCTAAAGGATTCAAAGGGCGAAGAATTAGACCTCAAAGCTGATGATTCAGGCCAGCTTGCCGCAATTGTGTTTAAGACTTTCTCCGACCCGTACGTGGGCAAAATGAGCTTATTCAGGGTTTATTCAGGTACTATTAAGGCCGACAGCAGCGTATATAACCCAAATAAGGACGCAACGGAAAAAATCGGGCACATTTATATTTTACGCGGCAAAAAGCAAATTGAAGTCAGCGAAATCGGCGCAGGCGACATTGGCGTTGTTACAAAATTAGTTGCTACCACAACAGGCGATACGCTAACGCAAAAACAAAACCCGGTTACCCTTGCGCAAATCGAATTCCCCAGGCCAAACCTATCAATGGCTGTGCTGCCTAAAGCAAAAGGTGACGAAGAAAAAATTAGCGCAGGGCTTACAAAGCTTACTGAAGAAGACCCCACCTTTGCGGTTTATAATAACCTTGAAACCCGGCAGACTATAATTTCCGGTATTGGGGAAATGCACCTTGAAGTTATTGTTAGCAAGCTTCAGTCAAAATTCGCCACATCAGTTACATTGTCAGAACCAAAAGTTGCATATCGTGAAACCATCAGAAAGAAAGTTAAAGCTGAAGGCAAGCACAAAAAACAAACAGGCGGCCACGGTCAATACGGCCATGTATTTATTGAGTTTGAGCCGGGGGATCAGGAAGATTTGGTATTTGAAGAAAAAATCTTCGGCGGCGCTGTTCCCAAAAACTATATCCCCGCGGTTGAAAAGGGATTGCGCGAGTGCATACAAAAAGGTGTTCTTGCAGGATATCCCGTTGTAAACTTAAAAGCCACCTTGGTAGACGGTTCTTACCACCCTGTTGACTCATCGGAAATGGCGTTTAAGGTTGCGGCAAGCATTGCCTACAAGGAAGGTCTAAAAAATGCCTCCCCTGTGCTACTTGAGCCCATTGGGTCATTAAAAGTAATAGTTCCTGAAAGCAACATGGGCGATATTATTGGCGACATCAACAAACGCCGCGGAAGAATTTTAGGCATGAACCCCATAGGCGGCGGAAAGAGCATGGTGGAAGCTGAAGTCCCAATGGCTGAAATGCACAAGTACGCAACGGATTTAAGGTCAATTACACAAGGCAGGGGCAAATTCACCTTTGATTTCGTAAGGTATGAAGAAGCTCCGGCAAATATCGCTCAAAAGGTAATTGAAGAGTCAAAGGTTGAAGAAGAATAATGAAATAAAGGGCTAAACTTAATGTTTAGCCCTTTTTTGTATAGTGAAAACCACACGATGACAGCGTGGTTCTAAAGATGTAAACCGATAAAAATAAATCCTCCATATGTTATATATTTAATCGGCTGCCAGTCGAAAAGCACATATGAAGTATTTATATAATAAAAATGAAAATAGTATTTATATAATAAAAATGAAAATAGCAATATAAATAGCTTGGCGCATACAAAAATAATTGCAAGTATCATATAGTGCCACTTCTGTTATATACTCTTTAACCACTTTCGTATCCCTACCCACGGTATCTATGTAATATCCTTTAAGCCAAATTCCCTGTTGCGGTATGCAAACTTCATGTTCCCGCATTTTTGAAATATTATTAATGCATTTTTCCCATTTAAATATCCCACAAATCCTCATTTTGGGTGGTATACTTATATATTGTCACACTACTCCTTCTATTATTTTTTCACCTTTTCATTGGCATAATTGCCTTAATATTTCGCGTATCTCAAGTCGTTTTAAAATACTTCTATAATGTTTGCAAACAATAAATATTCCCCCGCAAAATGGGGGTTTTCATTTTCAGGCAGTACTGCAAACTACTGGCAACACACAAGTGCGAATTTTTTGGCCAGCCAAATTGCATTTGTTATTTTCTGCTTGTAAACGGGTTTTATGGGCAGAATATACTTATTGCAAAGTTTCTCTTAAACGCCACATTTTATTTGGGATTTAAAACTTTATAACAATTGCCGCGCAAAGGCAAGGAAATTAACCTGCCCATATCCCCCGTATTGGCGTTTTAGGTTTTATTCCATAAAACAGGCATTTTAAAAACGGGTGTATATAATCTCAGCTTAAAAAGATACAGTTTAACATAATGAAAATCAATTATGGAATATTTATTGAATTGTAAAAGTAAATAGGAATAAAAAATTTTACCGCCGCAAAGAAGTAAATTTGAATAGGAAAGGTCTTTTGGCGGCAACTGCTTTTCCCTGTCCCCCGCTTTATGTAATTACTAAAAATTAAAAAGCCCCAATGGTTTGGGGCTTATAATTTATATTAATTATTTTTCGCAATCCTCAAGATATTTTTT
>JAAYMJ010000007.1 GCA_012521455.1 Clostridiaceae bacterium | reverse complement strand
TTTTATGACTTTATGGTAATTAGTAATACTGTTATCATTTAATGGTTCACCCTTTGACTGCTTTCCATATCTTTCGTTAATTGACCCGTTTTTCCCGCTAAACGCTTCGTTTATAAAACCATTTGATGAGCTTTCGCCTGATAAACTTTCGCCTTTGTTTGTTAAATTATTATCAATATCCAGATACTTCCTGTATATATGGGTCACCAATGCGACATATTCTGGGGATTTCATCCTGCCTTCAATTTTAAGGCTTGCAACCCCCATTTCTTTTAAGGCACAAAGCTCATCAATCAAGCATAAGTCATAGGGGCTTAGGTAATAGCCTTTTTGGTTGTCAATCTCATACAAAAGCCTGCAGGGCTGGGCGCAGCAGCCTTGGTTTGCGCTGCGCTGTCCTATAAAACTTGAAAAAAGGCATTGCCCTGAATATGATACGCATAATGCCCCGTGAACAAAAACCTCGGTTTCAATTTTAGTGTTTTTAGCGATGTATGAAATCTCATCTTTTGACAATTCCCTGGCCAGTACAACCCGATTAAAGCCTAAGTCATATAGTTTGTTTGCGCCATCTAGGTTGTGTATTGTCATCTGTGTGCTGGCATGAAGCCTTGCCGCAGGTATTGCTTTTTTAATTATATTTGCCATGCCTATGTCCTGCACAATAAAGGCGTCAATTCCAAGATTATATGAAATTTTTATTGTTTCTAAAAATTCTTCAATCTCTTTGTCATAAATTAAGGTGTTTGCCGCAAGATACACTTTCCTGCCGTAAAGGTGGGCATAGTCTATGATTTGTTTCATTTCGTCATAGGAAAAATTTTTGGCGTAATTTCGCGCGCTGAAGTTTTTGGCACCGATATATATTGCGTCAGCGCCGCAGATTATCGCCGCTTTTGCGGCTTCAAAGCTTCCTGAAGGTGACAGTAGTTCTACTTTCATCTTACTCCCTTATCTTTTTGGCTTTTTTGGTTTTTAACCTGGGTTTCAAGTTTCGCGTTTTCAATTAAAAGCTGCTGAATTCTTTGCTCTTTTAAATTATCCGCTTTTTTAAGCTCTTTTATTTCCGCGCTCATTAAATCATTTTCCGTCTTTAAAAAATCGTAGTCTTCTTTCAATTTGTTATATTTTTCCATCAAAGCCTTGTTTTCATCTTCCATCCTAAAGAGTTCGTCGGCTATATTCATCGCGGTTAAAATGGCTGAAAGGGCAGTGCTTAATCGTTTGTCGTTGGAAGAAAGCTCGGTCATTTTCTTGTCCACATAATAACCGATTTTTTTTACGTATTCCTCATCTAAAGGGCTTAAAATGGCATATTCACTACCATAAATTTTTACAGTAGTCCTGGTTTTGTTTTCCGGCATTTTATCCCCACTTCCCTTTAAACTATATTATAATTATGATATAACAATTATAGCCAAAATTCAACATAATATTTTAACATAAAATACTAAAAAATTAAATAATTTTATGCTATAATACTTTATAATAAACATAACATAAACAAGGAGGGAGCAAAATGGCGGAAAAATTTGTGCCTGTTGTAAAAGGGGTTTTAAGAAGCCACATGATTGAAATCCCGGAAATAATTGAAATGGCCAGCGGAATTAAAATAAACGGGAAACTGTTTAAGTCACTGGCTTTTACAACGGATGTTGCCATTATTAAAAATATTAACGCTGACGGGATAATCGCTGTTTATCCGTTTACTCCCCAGCCGGTGATTACACAGGCGATTTTAGAGTGCGCGGATGTGCCCGTATTTGTGGGAGTGGGCGGCGGGATTACCAATGGGAAAAGAACGGTCAATTTAGCCTTGCACGCTGAATTCCAGGGCGCCGCGGGCGTTGTGTTAAATGCCCCGGTCAGTGATGAGTTAATAAAGGAAGTTGCAAATATCATCGATATCCCGATTATTATTACCGTTGTGTCTGAAAACTGCAATTTCCGCGGCAGGCTTGACGCGGGCGCGAAAATCTTTAACGTGTCCGGCGCGGCAAAAACCCCTCAAATTGTAAGAAGAATAAGGGAGGAATTC
>JAAYMJ010000040.1 GCA_012521455.1 Clostridiaceae bacterium | reverse complement strand
CTATATCAATAAGTAACCGAGCACGAATTTTTGAAAGGATTGATCACATTGCTTAAGCAGTTTAAAAACGGTCTTATTACCGAAAACCCAACCTTTGTGCTACTTTTAGGAATGTGCCCGACCCTTGCCACCACCACGTCCATAAAAAACGGCATAGGGATGGGGCTTTCCGCGACGGTTGTTTTAACCATGAGCAACCTCTTTATTTCCGTTTTGAGAAAAGCAATCCCCAAAAAGATAAGGATTGCGTCATATATTGTTATTATTTCCGCCTTTGTTACAACGGTAGAAATGTTGCTAAATGCCTATTTTCCTGATTTGGCAAAACAGCTTGGGATTTTTATCCCGCTAATCGTTGTAAACTGTATAATTTTAGCCCGGGCTGAAGCCTTTGCTTCAAAAAATCCGGTGCTTCCCTCAATTATTGACGGGCTATCCATGGGACTTGGCTTTACCATGGCCCTTGGAATTTTAGGCTTTATCAGGGAAATATTAGGAAACGGGACCCTTTTTGACTTTTCACTATTTGGCGGAAACTTTAACCCTGCGACGGTTATGATTCTTCCCCCCGGCGGGTTTTTGACCTTAGGCTGCGTTTTAGGCGTGATTAACTACTTAAAGGATGAGGGGAGGAGAAGGAAATCATGAGGGACTTACTAATTTTAGCCACCACAGTAATATTTGTTGAAAATATAGTATTGACACAGTTTTTAGGCATATGTCCGTTTTTGGGCGTATCAAAAAAGGTGTCCACCGCAATTGGAATGGGTATGGCGGTAACCTTTGTTATGACCCTTGCCTCATTTATGACATACCTTTGCCAAATCTTTCTTTTGATACCCCTAAAAATTGAGTATATGCAGACCATGACCTTTATTTTGATTATCGCAAGCCTGGTTCAGTTTGTGGAAATGTTTTTGCAAAAATCCTCCCCTGCCCTTTATCAGGCGTTGGGAATTTACCTTCCTTTGATTACCACAAACTGCGCGGTTTTAGGGGTTGCGCTATTAAATATACAGGAAAAATACAACCTAATCCAGTCCATAGTTCACGGTTTTGCCGGAGGGCTTAGCTTTACACTGGCAATTGTTTTATTCGCGGGTGTCAGGGAAAGGCTGGAAAGCGCGAATATACCAAAGCCCCTGAGGGGATTTCCCATTGCGTTAATCAGCGCGGCTTTGATGTCCCTTGCGTTTATGGGATTTTCGGGGCTTAAAATCGGTTAGGTAAGGTTTTTGAAAGGAAGATAACTATGACCCAATCATTAATTCTCGCACTTGCTGTAAGTGGTACCGGACTTGCTTTTGGTATAATTTTAGCAATTGCGGCAAAAATATTTGCAGTTGAACAGGATGAAAGGATAGACCAGGTTATTGAGGCGCTACCTGGGGCAAACTGCGGCGGCTGCGGCTATTCTGGCTGCGCGGCGTTGGCTGAGGCCATTGTAAAAGGTGAAGCAAGCGTAAACTCCTGCCCCGTGGGCGGCGTGGAAGTTGCTAACAAAATCGCCCAAATCATGGGCGTAAAATCCGAAGATGTTATAAGAAAGCGTTCAATCTGCCGCTGTGCGGGGGTGAAGGACGCGGCTTTTGACAAATATGAGTACACAGGGCTACAAGACTGCGTCGCGGCAAGCAGGCTTTCAGGCGGGCAAAAGGTGTGCCAGTGGGGCTGCCTTGGTTTGGGAACTTGTGTGCGCGCCTGCATGTTTGGCGCGATACAAATAGTTGACGGCGTTGCGGTGGTGGACAAGGACAAGTGCACCGCCTGCGGGCTTTGCGTAAAAGCCTGCCCAAAATCACTGTTTGCCCTAATTCCATACGACGCGGAAGAATGCGTGCTTTGCAAAAACCAAAACAAGGGTGCGGAAATGAGAAATATCTGCACCGCGGGCTGTATTGCGTGCAAAATCTGCGAAAAGGCATGCGACTATGACGCAATTCATGTGGTTGACAATATCGCGAAAATAGATTATAGTAAGTGTGTAAAATGTGGCGAATGTGTTAAAAAATGCCCAAAAAAGATAATTCGCCTGATTTAAAACAACTTGAAAGGGGATTTTCATGACAAAAGGTAAATGCGTAATCATCGGTGCGGGTGCCGTAGGCTCAACTACCGCTTATACCCTTATGCTTTCGGGGCTGTTTAAAGAAATTGCCCTAATTGACGTAAATATGAAAAAAGCCGAAGGCGAAGCTTTGGATATGAACCACGGCTTGGTTTTCGCAAAGCCTGTGAAAATCCATGCTGCGGGCTATGAAACCTGTAAAGACGCGGATATTATAATCATTACCGCGGGAATTCCCAGAAAAGAAGGGGATTCAAGGCTTGATTTGTTAAAAAAGAACAAGGAAATTTTTGATGATATAATTTCAAATATTTTAAAAAATGTTTCCAAAGAGCCGATTGTTTTGGTTGTTTCAAACCCTGTTGATGTGTTGACCTATGTGACTTATAAGCTTACTGGGTTTAGCAAAAACAAAGTTTTTGGCACAGGCACCGTTTTGGATACATCAAGGTTTAGGTACCTTTTGGCTGAACATACAGGCATAGATTCAAGAAATATTCATACTTATGTATTAGGCGAACACGGCGACAGCGAGGTTGCGGCGCTTTCCGCCACATATATTGCCGGCATGAGCATTGATGATTTTTGCAAAGTCTACGGCAGGTGCTCGGCAAAGAGTTTGTCCACAGTACATCAGGAAGTTAAGGTGGCTGGGCAAAATATTATAAGCAAAAAAGGCGCAACATTTTATGCAATCGCGTTAGGAATTAAGCGGATTTGCGAAGCGATAGTAAATGATGAAAACTCCATATTGACAGTATCCTCCGTTTTAGACGGGCAATATGGGATTAGGGATGTTTCTATGAGTTTGCCGACGGTTGTGTATAGAAAAGGTATAAAAAGCGTATTGGAAGTGCCATTATCAAACGAAGAAATTGAGGGTCTTAAGAATTCGGCGCAGGTGTTAAGGAATGCGTTAAATAGTATTGGATTTTGAGGTTTTTATGAAAAATGTGATTAAGTGCCTGTTTTTAATCCCTTTGTACATGGCAATTTATTTTGCCATGATGATGTTTGGGGTAATATATAATATAGCCGCCGTCTTGGTTTTTAAGGCGGATGAAATTTCAGGCTTTGGCGTGGGTGAGGTGCAGTACTCGCTGGTCACAATCTTTACTGCCCTTGTTAGCCTTTTGATTTATTACCTCATTATCAAGGCAAGGGAAATTGATTTAAACAAATACGAATACAATAACCCGGTTAGGTTTTTGGATGTAATTAGCATAATCTTTTCAGTTTTATCCCTTTCGGGGATTGTGAGTTTTATTGTAACCAAAATACCCATTGTTAGAAAATGGGGGGAACAGGCGGAAGAATATTTTAACTTTATTGAAAAAGAAAACGCCCTTTTGGTAATTTTGGCCGTTGTGGTGGCAGGCCCCATTGCGGAAGAGGTGCTGTTTAGGGGGCTTGTTTATTCAGAACTGGTGAATGCTAAAATGCCAAAAGCCCTGGCAATAATCACACAGGGCGTTTTGTTTGGCATAATGCATGGGAACTTATACCAGATATCATACGCAACAGTAATCGGGATTGTGCTTGGGGTAATATTAGAAAAGTCAAAATCAATTTATGTTACCGTGCTTATACATATTTTTTATAATTTCTCAAGCGGCATAATCATGGAATTAGTTCCGGTAAACATAATCATGCTTTTGGTATCAATACTGTTATTGGCAATAAGCTTAGTGCTAATAAGACCCCGTAAAGAAGTCGGAAAAGCGTCAGCAGCCTGACGCTTTTTTTGTTGCTTTATTTAGGATTAAGGTTTTTTGTATCAAAAATTAAATAAGTTTTTAAACTAAACAAACGAAAATTAAATTAGTTTTCAAACTGCAAAAATAATAGTAAGGTTTCATTTTAATAAAAACAGGAAGCGTCAGTTTCCTGACGCTTCCCTCATTTTACAAGTCATATTAATGACTTTTTTCATTATTTTTTGGGTGTTTTTTATGGCATGGTATTGAAATTTCAGAGAGTGCCTCACCGGTTTCAAAATAGAAATCGCTGGTTGTGGCAACGTCCCCTAATGAAACCATGCCTATTACATTTTTTGACTCATCCACTACAGGAAGCCTTCTGACTTGATCCTCGCTCATGATCTCCAATGCCTCGTCAACATAGGTGTCAGGAGTAACAGTTTTGACATTTGTTGTCATGATTTCACTAACTTTATGGTCTTTTGGATCAAGTTCCCTTGCGATATTCCTGATAATAATATCGCGGTCGGTTACAATACCTACTAAGTTGTTATTGTCATCAACAACGGGTATTGCACCAATATTGTGTTCCTGCATTATTTTTGCCGCGTTTATGATAGTGTCGTTTTTATTGACACATACCGCGGGATTGGTCATTACATCTTTGATTTTCAATGTTTTCACCCCACATATGAAGCTTTCAGGCTTCGGTATTATTTTGTGTTAAACGCGCGCTTATATGCGGGGTAATTTAGTGCAGTTACGCTAAATTATTTTTAAACTGGGCAATCATTCTTTTTACCATTTCGCCGCCTATTGGCCCGCCTTCAAGCCCGTTTTGGCGGCTGGTTAAGTCACCTTTATAGTGGTCGTTGTTTTCCTTGCAGAACTGAAAATGCCCGATTTCTTTTGCCACTTCCAATTTAAACTGTGTGAGCGCGTCGTAGCATTCCGGCACTAAAAGTTTTGATTTCCTATAATTTTTTGAAATTCCTAAATCCCCTCAACACTCTTAATTTTGCATTTTATGATATAATTTTTTTCTGTGTGCTTATTTTGCTCCTTATGTCAAAAAATATTTATAATTTAAGAGTGTTTATAATGGGAGAGTAACCTGTTCTTGCCAGGGCTGCCACATAGACTTCTTTTGCGCCATTATCTAGCAATATTTTCGCGCAGGTGTCCAAAGTCGCGCCTGTAGTCAGGATATCATCCACCAATAGCACGATTTTGCCTTTTATGTTGGCGGACTTTTTAAATGAATAGGATTTTTTTGCGTTTTCAAGCCTTTCTTTATATTTTAGCCTGGATTGCTTTTTTGACCTGAAACTTCTATTTAATGTGTCCATGTAAGGGGCATTAAAAAACAAAGCCACCTCTTTTGCTAAAAGCCTTGCGGGGTTAAAACCCCTAAAAAAGCTTTGCGCGGGGTTTTGGGGGATGGAAGTCACAATGTCAAAGCCTTCCGAAAAATTTTCCCCGATAATTTTGTCCGCAATCAAAAAGGCAAAGGTTTTGGAATAGGAAATTTTTCCCCTGAATTTGTATCTTATAATGCTTTTGCGCACCAAATCCTCATAGATTAAAGGGACAAAGGCCTTTTTATAATGGGGCCTTCTGCGGTTGCAAAAGGCGCAGGTGTTTAGGGAAAATCCGCCCTTTAAGGGGGCGCAGCAAATCTGGCAGTGCTTTTCATAGGTGTATGTGATTTTACTGTCGCAGCTTTTGCAGATAAAAACTTTGCTGCCTTCACCCATGATACCCCCGCAAAAGCAGCAGCGGGGAGGGAAGAGCAAGGATATAAGATTTTCAAAAAATTTTTTCATAAATACACCCTTTTAAAAAGACTTATTTCATCTTTTGCGTTTTCCAGGCTTTCTTTTAAAGAGGAATACCTCAAAATTTGGTTTTTGTTTTCCACCATTTTTACAACGCAGTCTTCCCGCCCTACTAAAATCACCATATTTTTAGCACGGGTGATGGCGGTGTAAAAAAGGTTTCTGTTCATAAGCATTGGCGCGCAAGGGTAAAGGGGCATTATTACCACGGGAAACTCACTCCCTTGGCTTTTGTGAACGGTTATGGCATAAGAAATTTCAAGCTCGTCCAAAATTGCCCCGTCGTAAACACAGCTTCTTTCGTCGTCAAATACTACCGTAATCCCGCCAGTATATTTATCTATGCTTTTAATAAAGCCAATATCCCCGTTATATACCCCCATACCTTCCTCCCCGTTATTTTTAACCCAGGGAAGGTTGTAGTTATTCCGGATTTGCATGACCTTGTCCCCGACCCTGAAATTTGCGTCCCTGAATTTCTTTTCAATTTTCCCCTCATCCGCGGGGTTTAGGGAGTCCTGCAAAATTTTATTCAAAGTATAAACCCCGCAGGGGGATTTACGGGACGGGCACAAGACCTGGATATCGTAAAGGGGGTCATATCCATAGGTTTGGGGAAGGCGCCATTTGCACAAATCGGTAATGGTCTTAATAATTGAGTCGCTGTCCTGCCGCCTTATGAAAAAGAAGTCCTTGTCTTTTATGTCTAATTGGGGTATCTGGCCACGGTTTACCCTGTGGGCGTTAATTATGATTAAGCTTTCCTGGGCCTGCCTGTATATTTCATCAAGCCTTACGGTGTTGATTAAATCAGAGTTTATTATGTCGGACAGCACATTTCCCGCGCCCACCGACGGCAGCTGGTCCGAGTCCCCCACCAAAATTAAGCTTGAGTCCCTTTTTAGGGCGTGAAGAAGCGCGTCCATAAGGAGGATGTCCACCATGCTGGCCTCATCCACAATCACCACGTCAGCGTCCAGCGGGGAGCTTTCGTTTTTAGAAAATTTTTGGTTGTCGCCCCCAAATTCCATTTCAAGAAGGCGGTGGATGGTTTTAGCCTCCTTTTGGCACATTTCGGTAATGCGTTTTGCCGCCCTTCCCGTCGGGGCGGTCAGCGCCACTTTTTTGCCCAGTTTTTCAAAAATTGAAATTATTATTTTTATAATTGTGGTTTTGCCTGTGCCGGGGCCTCCCGTTATAACAAGGCAACCGCTTTTTATGGCCTCAAAAACCGCGCTTCTTTGCTTTTGGGATAAATTTATCCCTTCGTTTTCTTCCGCTTCATCTATCATTTGGTTTATTTTTTTTGAGGATAACTTGCTTTTATTTTCATTGAGCGAAAGCAGTTTTTTTGCGGTGTAAAGCTCTGCGTGGTAAAAGGAGTGCAGGTAAACCTTTTGGGAAAAAACGTAAATGGATGAATCCAGCATCATGGAAGTGATGGAGTTTTCAATTAAAAACT
>JAAYMJ010000039.1 GCA_012521455.1 Clostridiaceae bacterium | reverse complement strand
TTCCCCCCAGCTGTTTTTAATAATCCATGCCCCGTCGCGGGGTGGTTTTACTTTAAAATTATTCCTTGAATAGTTATCGTCCCATCCCACAATAGCTACCGCATGGTTTTGGTACGAATCCTGGCCGTTGTAGTAATATGCCCCGCTTTCAAGATTAAGATAATTTAAATCGTTATAATAGCTTGTGGCAACGGCAGCCCCCGTTTCTAAGATTATCTCTTTAACCGCATTTATATAAAGCTGCCTGTATTCATCCACATTCACCCCTTGGGCCTCTTCACCCCTTGGGATGTCAGGGATTTTTATTATATTTTGAATATGCTTTTTAACTTCCTTTTTTTCCAAAGGATAGCTTCTTTGCGAATCATTGTATATATACGGGTCATCCTCCTCACTAACTAACCCGTCCCATCTGGTAAGGTACGCTGCGGCCATGTCATAGTTACCGCCGTCTTCGGGGCGCGCGTCAAAGCCATAAGGGTTAGCATACCCGTATAAAACGCTGTGCTTAACATGGTTTTCTGAAAAATCCCAAAACTCATTGTATTGGGAATTTAAAAGTGAAGTTTCAATGGAAGCCATAGCCCCAAAAATCCAGCACACGCCGTCCAGCCCCTGGTCCCTTACGGGGGTAACCCGCCTTCCTTCAAGGTTGCGCCCATCCCTCAAATCATATTTGGCGGGAAAGTTTTGGGACTTTAACAAATTCCTCTTTGCCCTGTCAACCTTAAAGACAACATTTTCAAGCGGCGCCCGCACATAGCCGTTTTTAAAACCGCCCTGCGCTGTGCCATTTACGGAAGAAAACATTACGAGAAAGGAAAACATCACGGAAATGCTTTTTCGGAAAATCTTCTTCACAAGCAAAACTCCTTCACCGTTTTTTTCATAATATCACTATAATCTGCTAAAGTCAACAAAACCCGTCATTTTTGGACAGGCAAGGAATATATTTTCAAAGATTTGCTTCTTATAAAAAATTGACATTGGCGTTTTAGTGTTTTATAATGTATGATTGACTTAATATGCGGCGGCATAATAAACGTGTGGCAAGGCAGGCCTTGCTTAGAAAGGAAAGTATGGGAAAAAACATTAGAAATATAGCAATCATAGCCCATGTGGACCATGGGAAGACCACCCTTGTGGACGCCATGCTAAAGCAAAGCGGGATTTTCCGCGAAAACGAAGTGGTGCAGGAAAGGGTGCTGGACTCAAACGACTTAGAAAGGGAAAGAGGAATTACAATCCTTGCAAAAAATACCTCCCTGAATTACAAGGGGGTAAAAATAAACATCATCGATACCCCGGGGCATGCTGATTTCGGCGGTGAAGTTGAGCGGGCCTTGCGCATGGCGGATGGGGTTTTGTTATTGGTTGACGCCTTTGAGGGCTGCATGCCCCAGACAAGGTTTGTGCTCAAAAAAGCGTTATCGCTAAACCTTAAGCCAATTATTGTGGTAAATAAAATAGACAGGCCCAACGCCCGCCCCTATGAAGTGGTTGACGAGGTTTTGGAACTCTTTTTTGACCTTGACGCG
>JAAYMJ010000038.1 GCA_012521455.1 Clostridiaceae bacterium | reverse complement strand
TCCCGGGGGGTTAAGGTTGAAATCAAGGAAAATGACTGCTTTATAGATTTACATGTAACTGTTGAGTACGGCTCAAGAATTCCTGAAGTTGCATGGGAAATCCAGGAAAGCGTCAAAAAGGAAGTTGAAACCTTAACAGGGCTAAATGTTGTAAAAGTAAACATCCATGTTGACGGCGTTTACATCCCGAAGGAAGACGCGCCGATAAAATCCCAGATTGTGTCGGATGAAACGGCTGACGAAGAGTAAAAATAAATGTACCCGCTCACATCGGGTGCATTTTTTTTTGTATTTTACCCATACTTAAATTAAAATGCCAGCTTTAAATGATTTTTTTCACATATTATTTAGTATTTTTTGTGCATTTTGCAAAATTGTTCTTTGTATTTAATCATTTCTATGGTATAATAACAAAATGGGTAGCCATGTAAACAAACAGAGGAAAGGGTCTGAGAGATAGATGAAATTACTGGAAAAAATTTTTGGAACTTATAGCGAAAGGGAAATAAAGCGCATAAAACCCATTGTGGATCAGGTTTTGGCGCTTTCTGATGAATATAAAAGGCTTACGGATGACGAATTGAAAGCAAAAACCCCCTATTTTAAGGAACTGATAAAAAACGGCAAAACTTTAGACGAGATTTTGCCCCATGCCTTCGCGACTGTAATTGAGGCCTCCGACAGGGTTTTAGGCATGCGCCATTTCCCTGTGCAAATCATGGGCGGGATAGTTTTGCACCAGGGAAGGATTGCCGAAATGAAAACCGGTGAAGGTAAAACCCTTGTGGCGACTCTACCCGCGTATTTGAATGCCCTAACAGGCAAAGGCGTTCATATTGTTACCGTAAACGACTACCTTGCAAAGCGCGACAGTGAGTGGATGGGAAAAATCTACAGGTTTTTAGGCCTATCTGTCGGGCTTATCATTCACCCGTTAGACAACAAGGAAAGAAAAAAGGCCTATGCCTGCGACATTACTTACGGGACAAACAACGAGCTTGGCTTTGACTATCTTCGCGACAACATGGTGATAAGGAAAGAAGACATGGTGCAAAGAGGGTTTAACTTTGCAATAGTTGACGAAGTGGACTCCATTTTAATTGACGAAGCTAGAACCCCGCTAATTATTTCAGGCGCAGGGGATAAGTCCAACGATTTATACATTATCGTTGACAGGTTTGTCAGGACCTTAAAGCCCATGAAAGTGGTTGAAACCGACGACAAACAGCACTATGACGACGTTGACGCTGACTACATCATTGACGAAAAGTCAAGAAGCGTAACCTTAACCGAACGGGGCATAAGAAAGGTTGAGGAAGCGTTTAATATAGAAAACTTGTCCGACCCCGAACACATGACTTTAGCCCACCATGTGAACCAGGCACTAAAAGCCCACGGTATTATGCACAAAGACGTGGACTATGTGGTAAAAGACGGCGAAGTTATTATCGTTGACGAATTTACAGGAAGGCTTATGCCCGGGCGAAGGTATTCTGACGGGCTTCATCAGGCGATTGAAGCAAAGGAAGGGGTAAAAGTCGCAAGGGAAAATAAGACATTGGCGACAATTACCTTCCAAAACTTTTTCAGGCTTTATGAAAAGCTTTCAGGCATGACGGGTACCGCGTTAACCGAAGAAGAAGAATTTAAGGCAATTTATAATTTGGACGTTGTTGAAATCCCAACCAATAAACCCATCATCAGGGTGGATTACCCCGATGTGATATATAAAACCGAAAGGGCTAAATTTGAAGCGGTGGCAAACCAGATTGAAGAATGCTACAAAAAGGGCCAGCCAGTGCTAGTGGGCACCATTTCAATCGCAAAGTCCGAACAGTTAAGCGCGATTTTGAAAAAGCGCGGGATTAAGCATGAGGTGCTAAACGCGAAACACCATGAAAAAGAAGCACAAATTGTAGCCCAGGCGGGCAAAAAAGGCGCTGTAACAATCGCCACCAACATGGCGGGCCGCGGTACCGACATAATTTTAGGCGGGAACGCCGAGCTCATGGCTAAAAATGAAATGCTTAAGATGGGTTACAGCGAAGAGATAATAAATGAAGCAAGCGGTTACGCGGACACAGACGATGAAAACATCCTTGAAGCTAGAAAAGTCTTTCAGGATTTGTATAAAAAATTTAAAGCCGAAACCGACAAGGAAAGGGAAGAGGTTGTAAAATTAGGCGGGCTGTTTATTATAGGCACGGAACGCCATGAGTCAAGGCGTATTGACAACCAGTTAAGGGGCCGCGCGGGGCGTCAGGGCGACATTGGTTATTCAAGGTTTTACCTATCCTTGGAAGACGACCTGATGCGCTTGTTTGGCTCCGACAGGATTTCCCAAATTGCCGACAGGCTCGGTATGGATGAAAATGAGCCATTGGAGACAAACCTTTTGTCCAAGTCCATTGAAAGCGCCCAGGCTAAAGTTGAAGCAAGGAACTTTAATATAAGAAAATATGTTTTAAACTATGACGACGTAATGAACACCCAAAGAGAAGTTATCTACAAACAGCGCCAGGCGGTATTAAACGGGGAAAACGTAAAAGACTCCATCTTAAAAATGATTGACGACATCATTGATACCGCGATAAAGAGCTACTGTTCTTCCCCAAACCCTGAGGAATGGAACATGCAGGGGTTAATAAATTATTGCGAAAGCATTTTTTTGGAAAAAGGCTCATTACAGTATACCCCTGAGGAAATTGAAGATTTGAAAACCCAAAGGCTAAAAGATGACCTAAAACAAAAGGCATTGGAAAGGTATGCCCGCCAGGAAGAAATTTTTGGCGAAAATATGCGCGAAGTTGAAAGGATAATCCTTCTGCGGGCGGTGGATACCCGATGGATGGACCATATCGACGATATGGAACAGTTAAAACAGGGTATTGCCTTAAGGGCATACGGCCAGCATGACCCTGTTGCCGAATATAAATTCGCAGGGTATGAAATGTTTGAAGACATGATTCATTCAATAAAAGAAGATACCATAAAATACATCCTAAATGCCCGTCCCGCTATGGAAATCAAGCGTGAGCAGGTACTAAAGCCCACCATTGAAAGCCATGGTGACGGGACATTGGAAAGAAAACCTGTTGTAAACAAGCAAAAGGTTGGAAGAAATGACCCCTGCCCGTGCGGCAGCGGCAAAAAATACAAAAAATGCTGCGGACTAAAAAGCAATGAAAATGAATAGAAGGTGAGTTATGCTAGAGTTTGAACAATACAGACTGGACTTACAGGCAATGGAAGATGATATTTTAGAATTAAAAGAGGCTTTAAATATAGAAAAAACAAAGGATGAAGTAAAAGAACTTGAAGAACTGTCCATGAAGCCTGAGTTTTACAACGACCTTGAAAATTCACAAAAAACCATGCAAAAGATAAAACAGCTTAAAGCTAAAATCGCAAGGTATGAAAAACTCTATTCCGACTGGGAAGACCTCCTAACCCTTGTGGATTTGGCAATCGCTGAAGAAGACACTTCCGTTTTGGATGAAGTAAAGCAAAGTTTTGAAGCCCTGAAGGATAATTGGGAAAAGACAAGGCTTGAAGCGCTACTTAAAGGGGCATATGACAAAAACAACGCCATTATTACCCTTCACGCAGGCGCTGGCGGGACTGAAGCCCAGGACTGGTGCGAAATGCTTTTAAGGATGTATCAGCGCTGGGCTGAACGGAGGGGCTACACCGTAACAACCCTCGATTACCTTGCGGGGGATGAGGCGGGGGTTAAAAGCGTAACAATTTTGGTTGAGGGCTTAAATGCCTATGGCTACGCAAAATGCGAAAAAGGGGTGCACCGTCTGGTGAGGATTTCACCCTTTGACGCGTCGGGAAGAAGGCACACTTCCTTTGCCTCCGTTGAAGTTATGCCTGAAATTGATGACGATATTGAGGTAAACATAAACCCCGAAGATTTAAAAATTGACACCTACCGCTCAAGCGGCGCGGGCGGTCAGCATGTTAACAAAACCGAGTCCGCGATAAGGATTACCCACATCCCCACGGGGATTGTCGTGTCCTGCCAGAATGAGCGGAGCCAGCACAAAAACAGGGAAACGGCTATGAAAATGCTAAAGTCAAAGCTAATTGAGCTTGCAGAACGTGAGCAGAAGGAAAAAATCGAAGACTTAAAAGGCGTGCAAAAGGAAATCGCGTGGGGAAGCCAGATACGTTCTTATGTTTTCCATCCCTATAATTTAGTAAAAGACCACAGGACCAACTATGAAATGGGAAATATCCAAGCGGTAATGGACGGGGACATTGACGGCTTTATAAACGCTTATTTAAAAGCCTCAAGCTTGGGTCAGCTAAATTTAAAATAGAAAATTGTAAAAAATGATGGATAAATGTTTGCTTTTCTGGTATAATCAATGTATTCCTAAGAATATTTAAGGAGGAAAACAATGAAAAAGATAATATCCTTAACTTTGGCTTTATTAATTTTATCAAGTTTTTCTGTGTTTGCCGGCGAACCCAGCGAATGGGCGAAGGATTTGATTGATGAAAACATGGTTTCATACCTAAATAACACGGGTATCACAATTGACTATCAAAAGCCCATCACCCGCGAAGAGTTTGCGGTTTTATCCTTTTATGTTTACAACCAGCTACACGATGTGGAATATGATTTTGAAATTGTTAACCCCTTTAAGGACGTAAACAACCATATAATTTTATTGGCATATAAGCTTGGGATAGTAAAAGGCGTGTCCGATACAGAATTTGCGCCTGAAAAAACCATCACAAGGGAAGAAATATGTATAATGCTTTCAAGGGTAATAACCAAAAAAGACTCCTTAAGCGAAACAGAAATTAACGAAGTAAAAGGAAGCATTGATACATATTCCGATAAAGCCCAGGTTTCCGAATGGGCACTACCTTACGTGGAATACGCGGTAAAGAACAATATCATGAAAGGCGTATCTGACACAGAAATTTCGCCAAAAAGCGAGTGCACATTTGAACAGGCTCTTGTTTTATGCTCAAGAATTATAAAATAATTCACGATTTTTGCTTTTTTGTTAATTTCCCGCCAAAAAAATTTTAAAGTAATACTATTTTTTCTTGATATTTTAGTATATTTATATTATAATTCTCAAAGAACACAAATTTTTTTGGAGGTAGGTATATGAACATTAAGAAAATGCTTGCACTCGTGCTAAGTGGTATGCTTATGTTATCACTTGCAGCATGCGGGGGCGAAGACGCAAACAATATCGTAATCGGCGGCCTTGCACCGCTTACCGGCGACGTTGCGGTTTACGGCGTTGCTGCGAAAAACGGCGCAGAGCTTGCGTTTAAAGAAATCAACGATGCCGGCGGAATTGGCGGCAAAAAGATTGTATTTAAAGTATTGGATGAAAAAGGCGAAGTTAACGAAGCTGTAAACAGCTATGAAAACCTAAAGAGCCAAAAAATCGTTGCTTTGCTTGGCGACGTTACAAGCAAGCCGACAATGGCGGTTGCGCAAATCGCTGCTGAAGACAGGATGCCAATGATTACAGCGACAGCAACAGCTGAAGCGGTTACTACATATGGCGACAACATTTTCCGCGTATGTTTCCTAGACCCCTATCAAGGCCAGACAATGGCTCAATTTGCGGCTCAAAACCTACAAGCTAAAAAAGCTGCTATCATTTACAACAATGCTGACGACTACTCCACAGGCGTAGCTGAAGCATTTGAAAAGGCTGCAAAAGAAAAGGGCATGGAAGTTGTTGCAAAAGAATCCTATGGCGCAGACGACAAGCTATTCAAATCCCAGCTTACAAAGATTGCTGCCCAAAACCCTGACGTTTTGTTCATTCCTGACTATTACAACAGGGTTGCACTAATTGCTTCCCAAGCAAAAGAAGTTGGTATTACAGCAACACTTCTTGGCGCAGACGGCTGGGACGGCATATTCAACGACCCGAACGTTGACGCTTCAACTGTTGAAGGCGCTTACTTCTGCAACCACTATTCAACAGAAGACGAAGCTAAGGAAGTTCAAGACTTCATCAAAGCTTACAGCGAAGCGTACGGCCAGCAGCCAAACTCCTTCGCGGCTTTAGGTTATGACGCGGCTAAGATTTTAGCTAAAGCTATCGAAAAAGCAGGAAGCAACGACAAAGAAGCAATCATCAAAGCTTTACAGGAAACAGAATATGACGGTGTGACAGGACATATCAAGTTCAAAAACGGTAACCCAATCAAGAGCGTTTCAATCATTAAGATTGTAAACGGCCAATACACATTGGATAGCAAAATTACTGCTGAATAATAAATATTCTTGATAAATGATACGGGGAGGGTATGTCCCTCCCCGTATAATATATTCCAAGGCTTATAATAAAACATATATATTAAAACATATATAAATGATTTTATAAATGATTTGTTATAAGCCTTGAAATTGAGGAAGGTGCGACTTGATGAATTTTTTGATACAATTGATGAACGGGCTTGAGATGGGCTCGATTTACGTTTTAGTGGCATTAGGATACACTATGGTTTATGGTATCGTTAAACTTATAAATTTTGCCCATGGCGATATCATCATGGTGGGCGGGTATTTCTTGCTCACCGCGGCGACTTTGTGGGGCATGCCCATTTGGGTTGCGGTAATTTTCACGATTATTGCCTGCGCGGTTTTGGGGATTGTAATAGAAAAGGTTGCTTACAAGCCTTTGAGGAATTCCGCAAGGATTTCATCCCTAATTACCGCAATCGGCGTGAGTTTGTTTTTGCAAAACCTCTTTATGCTAATTTACAAACCCGACCCGAGAACACCTCCGAAAGTGTTTTCAAGCATGCTAAACAGAATGTTTGGAAAAGACAAATTGACAATATATGTAAATGGCGACATACCATATGATATCAGTTATACCACACTTCTTACAATTATCGTGTCCGTGATTATCATGCTAGGGCTTCACTTTTTTGTTAAGAAAACAAAAGTGGGAAAAGCTATGCTTGCTGTGTCAGAAGACGCGGGCGCGGCCCAGTTAATGGGGATTAGTGTAAATACCATTATTTCCGTCACCTTTGCGATTGGCTCTGCTTTAGCTGCGGTCGGCGCGATATTTTATACATCCATCGTGCCGCAGGTTAGTGCCGACATGGGTTCAATGCTGGGCCTTAAAGCCTTTGTTGCGGCGGTTTTAGGCGGCATTGGGATTATCCCCGGCGCGATGATAGGCGGGCTGATTATGGGCGTCGCTGAAAGCTTGACAAGGGCATATATTAGTTCTAACCTTTCTGACGCTATTGTTTTTGGTATACTTATACTTGTGCTATTAGTAAAACCATCGGGAATTTTAGGCAAGAATGTGAAAGAAAAGGTATAATTTTAAGTGAAGGGACAAGGATATATGGATAAAAAGACAGCCATATCATATGGCATAAACTTTGCGTTAATCGTTTTGCTGTTTGCGCTATTGCAATTTTTAAACAGCATTGGTATTATAGATTCATATTTTCAAAGAATATTATTGGTTGTTGGCGTAAACATAATATTAGCCGTGAGTTTAAACCTGACGGTTGGATTTTTAGGCCAGCTTGCCTTGGGACATGCTGGGTTTATGGCAGTCGGGGCATATGCTGCCGCGATATTTACTAAAAGCGTTAAGATGGACTCAAATCTTGAGCTTATTATCTCAATTATTATTGCGGCGCTATTTGCTGGTATTGTAGGTATTATCATTGGCGTTCCCGCCCTAAGGATTAAAGGGGACTACCTTGCGATTATTACCTTGGGCTTTGGCGAAATCATCAGGGTAATTATTAACAACCTCAGCATCACAGGCGGTTCAAGGGGCCTTTCAGGCATTGAGGCCCACGCGAAATTCCCCCATGTATACTGGGTTACGGTTTTATGCGTGGTAATTGTTGTGCTATTAATCAGGTCCCGCCACGGAAGGGCAATTATTTCCATCAGGGAAGACGAGATTGCGGCTGAAATGGCAGGGATTCCAATAACATACTACAAGATTTTGGGCTTTGCCACCAGCGCGGCATTAACCGGAGTTGCGGGAAGCTTGTATGCGCACATTAACAGGGTTTTAAACGCTGAAAAATTTAACTTTGAGTATTCCATTGATATATTGGTTATAGTTGTTTTAGGCGGAATGGGAAGCGTTACAGGCTCAATTATCGCGGCAATTGTTTTGACAATTTTGCCTGAGTCTTTGAAATTTTTAGACGAATACAGAATGTTAATCTATTCAATTGCCCTAATTTTAATGATGATATTCCGCCCATCAGGATTGTTTGGAAAATATGAATTTTCATTAAGCAAATTGATATTTAAAGATAAATCAAAAAAGGCAAAACCCGAGGAATTGGAAGATAAGGAGGCAGCAAGATGAAAAAGCTTTTAGAAGTAAAAGACTTAGGCATAAATTTCGGCGGCCTTGCTGCTTTATCCAGATTTGACTTGGAATTGGACAAAGGCGAAATAGTGGGGCTAATCGGCCCAAACGGCGCGGGGAAAACCACGGTTTTTAACCTTTTAACCGGGGTTTACGAGCCCTCAAGCGGGTTTATAAACTTAAAAGGCAGGTCTTTAGTAGGAAAGCCCTCCCACAAGATTGTGGATTATGGTATTGCGAGAACTTTCCAAAATATCAGGCTTTTTAAGGATATTTCCGTTATAGACAATGTTAAAATCGCGATGAATTCAAGCATGAAGTATTCAGTGTTTTCCGCGATTTTAAGATTCCGCGATTTTTGGCGTGAAGAAAAAGAAGCGCACAGGCGCGCTCTTGAGCTATTGGATGTTTTTTCCTTAAGGGAATACGCGGATATGCCTGCAGGAAGCCTTCCATACGGAAAGCAGAGAAAACTTGAAATTGCAAGGGCATTGGCAACAAACCCTGAAGTATTGCTTTTGGACGAACCTGCCGCAGGCATGAACCCGACGGAAACAAAGGAACTAATGGAAACAATCAGGCTAATCAGGGACAAATTCAACGTTGCGGTATTATTAATTGAACACGATATGAGCCTTGTTATGGGAATTTGCGAAAGAATTGCGGTTTTGGACTACGGGGTGCTAATCGCAGTGGGCACACCCCATGAAATCGCGAACGACAAACGCGTAATTACCGCATATTTGGGAGAGTAAAGGGGAGAGTTTTTTGCTAAAGGTTTCAGATCTAAATGTATGTTACGGTGCCATCTGGGCAATCCATGATGTGTCCTTTCATGTTGATAAAGGTGAAATAGTTACCCTAATCGGCGCGAATGGCGCGGGCAAAACCACCATAATGCAGACAATATCGGGGTTGCTCAAGCCAAAGAGCGGGGAAGCAGTATTCATGGATACGGACTTGTTCTCAACAGAGGCTCATAATATACCCAAAATGGGGCTTGTCCAAGTTCCAGAAAGAAGAAGGATTTTCGCGAATCTATCGGTTTTGGACAATCTTTTGCTTGGCGCATACACAAGAAAGGACAAATCAGAAATTGAAGAAGATTTGGAATTGGTGTTTACCAAGTTTAAAAGGCTGAGGGAAAGAAAAAAGCAGCTTGCAGGCACCCTTTCAGGGGGCGAGCAGCAAATGCTTGCAATGGGAAGGGCTTTGATGACCCGTCCGAAACTTTTGCTTTTGGATGAGCCGTCAATGGGTCTTTCACCAATTTTAGTAAATGAAATTTTCAAAACTATTCAGGAAATTAACGAAGACGGGGTTACAATCCTTCTTGTAGAACAAAATGCTAAAAAGGCACTGTCCATCGCAAACCGCGCCTATGTTTTGGAAACAGGGCGGATTGTTATGGAAGGAAGCGCTAAAGAACTATTGGAAAACGATGAAGTGAAAAAAGCATATTTGGGTTCTGTATAAAAATATCCTCGCTTTTAAAGCGGGGATTTTGTATAAACTAAAAAATACACTTGTGCTTTTTGAAAATGAAAGAGGTATACTATGGATTGGATAAAGGTTTCAGTTTTAACAAACTCACAGGGCATTGAGCCGGTCATCGGAAGGCTTTCACAGCTTGGGATTTACCAGGTGGAAATTGAAGATGAACAGGATTTTTTAAACTTTTTAGAAGAAAATAAAAAAATGTGGGATTATGTTGATGAAGAGCTTATAGAAAGCAAAAAAGGAAAAACCAAAGTTAACTTGTATCTTGCGGATAACATGCAGGGGCACGAGCAGTTAAAACTCTTAAAAAAGGATTTTGAGGATTTCAAAAAAATAGCGGGCGCGGAATTCGGCCCATTGGAAATTGAGCTTGACACAGTAAGGGAAGAAGATTGGGAAAACAGCTGGAAAAAGTATTTCAAGCCCATAAAAATCGGAAACAGGATATATATAAAGCCCGAATGGGAAGAACTCAAAGACAGCGAAGGCAGGATAGTCTTTACAATAAACCCCGGCATGAGCTTTGGCACAGGCTCCCATGAGAGCACCCAGCTTTGCATTTTGCAAACTGAAAAATATTTAAAAGAAGGAAGCACAGTTTTGGATATCGGCTGCGGCAGCGGGATTTTGTCCATTATCGCCCTCCTTTTGGGCGCAAAAAGCGCGATTGCCTTGGATATTGACAAAAACGCCGCAGATATAGCCATGAAAAACGCAAAAATAAATAATGTGGACGATAAATATGCCACCTATACGGGGGATATTTTAAACGATAAGGATTTATACGAAAAAATCCGCGGCCAATATGATTTCGTGTTTGCAAATATAGTGGCGGATGTAATTATCCCATTAGCACCTATTGCAAAAACTTTGGTAAAACCCGGCGGGTATTTTTTAACAAGCGGTATCATTGATTTTAGGAAAGACGAATGTATTGACGCCATAACAAAGGAAGGTTTTAGGGTGGTAGAAATTCTAAAAGAAAACGATTGGGTAAGCATGTTATTTACACTGTAAACGGAGGAATTATGCCAAGGTTTTTTGTGGATAAAAGAAATATTTTTGAAAATGAAATTATCATAGATGGTGAAGACGTTGCCCACATAACCAAGGTTTTAAGAATGAAAATCGGCGACGAAATGACCCTATGCGACGGGGAAAAAAATGATTACAGGGTGGAAATTATAGATATTGACAAAAAATATATAAAATGTAAAATAATAACTGTGGAACAAAACAAGTCCGAGCCAAAAGTTTTTGTAACCCTTTTTCAGGGGATACCCAAATCGGATAAAATGGAATATATCATACAAAAATGCACCGAACTAGGGATTTCCAAAATAGTCCCCGTAAATACCAAAAGGTGCGTTGCAAAAGTTAAGGATAATAACAAAATTTCACGGTGGCAAAAAATAGCCATGGAAGCCTCAAAGCAGA
Organism: Clostridiaceae bacterium; assembly: GCA_012521455.1. Taxonomy (GTDB): domain Bacteria; phylum Bacillota; class Clostridia; order UMGS1883; family JAAYMJ01; genus JAAYMJ01. The sequence continues at coordinate 1,149 of JAAYMJ010000038.1, read as the reverse complement.
GCCAAAGGGGAATTGTGCCGCAGGTGTGCGGTGTTATGGGCTTTGAAGAGGCCCTCAAAGAGCTTTTAAAATGTGATATATCAATTTTGCCTTATGAGGAAGAAAAGGAAAACAACTTAAAAAGCCACCTGGATTCCTTTGGAAACGACGTCGAAACCGTAGGCATTATGATTGGGCCGGAAGGCGGCTTTGACAAAGAAGAAGTGGAAATGGCAAAAGCTTTGGGAATAAAGACCATCACTTTAGGGAACAGGATTTTAAGGACTGAAACCGCGGGGGAAGCGGTTTTGGCAATACTGATGTTTTATATGAATGAGATTTGAAAGGTATGAATGAAATGAAACAAAAGATATACACCCTCGGGGAAGAAATATTTAACTCCGTGTCCCACGGCGTGGGAACGGTTTTGTCAATTGCCGCAATGGCGCTTTTGATTGTCTTTGCGGCCTTTTTCAAAGGAAGCGCGGCCGCGGTGGTCAGCGCTGTGATTTATGGCTTGACTTTAGTAATTTTATATACCATGTCAACCTTATACCACTCCTTTAGGTCCCCAAACATAAAAGGGATTTTCAGGATTTTTGACCACTGCTCCATTTTTTTGCTTATTGCAGGCACCTACACCCCCTATACATTGGTAACATTAAAAGATGACGGTGGGATTTGGATTTTTACAGGTATCTGGGCGGCAGCCTTGGTGGGTGTTATCTTAAACGCCATAGATATAAATAAATTCAGGATAATATCCCTGATTTGCTATATCGCCATGGGCTGGGCAATTGTTTTCAAATTCCAAACCTTAAAAGTGCTGCTTCATCCGAAAGGCTTGGTATTATTAGTTGCAGGCGGCATTGTTTATACGGTTGGGGCAATATTTTATCTTTTAAAAAAGTTTCCCTATATGCACTCCGTCTGGCACCTATTCACATTAGGAGGCAGCATTCTTCACTTTTTATCGGTGCTTATTTATGTGTACCGATTTTAGTGAAAGCTGGTTTTATAATATAAATTCACAAAAAAACATTAAATTTTTTATAAAAAATTTCTAAAAGGGTCTTTACAAAATCGAAAAACCGTGGTAATATATATACGCGAAAGCAAGATACCGCGGAGTGGAGCAGTCCGGTAGCTCGTCGGGCTCATAACCCGAAG
>JAAYMJ010000037.1 GCA_012521455.1 Clostridiaceae bacterium | reverse complement strand
CCTTCCCCGTCTTTGTTTTCAGCGGATATTGAGCTGTAAAAAGCGCCGCCGGGGGACATTAAGTCTTGCGTTAGGAAGTTTAAAACCTCAAAGGCAGCCTCCTTGTATATCTCATTTTTCGTGTATTCATAGGCGTATGCGAAAGTTATGGCCAGGAGGGCATTATCATAAAGCATTTTTTCAAAGTGGGGGACAAGCCACCATTCATCGGTGGAATACCTGAAATACCCCCCGCCTATGTGGTCATGAATCCCGCCCTTGTAGATGGAAATGAGCGTTTTTTCCAAAGCATGCAGGGCGGCTTTGTCGTCAAAGTTTTCATGGTATTTTAATAAAAACATCATTACATGGGGGATGGGGAATTTCGGCGCCCGGCCAAAACCCCCGTTTTTTTCGTCAAACATTTCAACCAGAGCCTTCGCGCACGACGATACCGTGTTTGCGGTTATTTCAAAATATTTGGGCTCATCCTTTTGTTTTAACAACCTGCATATTTTATCGGCGCTTTCCAGTATTTCGGCCTGCTTTTCCCGCCATGCGTTTATTATGTTTAGCAATATGGTTTTAAAGCCGATATAGTGGGGCGTGTCCTCTTTGGGCAAATACGTTATCGCAAAAAAGGGCTTTTTGTCAGGGGTCAGAAAGACATTTAAAGGCCAGCCCCCTTCCCCTAAAAAGAGGATGCAGGCTTGCATATATACACTGTCAATATCGGGCCTCTCTTCCCGGTCTACTTTTACGGGGATAAAATACCCGTTTACAATTTTTGCGATTTCTTCATCCTCAAAGGATTCCCGGGCCATACGGTGGCAAAAATGGCAGGAGGAATATCCAATGGACAAAAGTATGGGCTTGTTTTCCGCCTTTGCCTTTTCAAAAGCCTCGGGCCCCCACGGGTACCACATAACCGGGTTATACGCGTGAATTTTTAAATACGGGGATTTTTCTTCCACTAATTTATTTGCAAGGCGCACATCTTCACCTTCTTTATCCTTTTTTTATTATTTTGTCAATATTTTACCCACTTAATGCAAAAAAGCATAACCTGAAGGGAAAAAAGCCGCCTTTTTGTATTTCAGCTAAGCAATTTAGCGCCAAAAGAATTAGCGAGGCGCATAAAAAATGCCTAAAAATTTTTGACAAATTAAAATTTTTTTGTTATTTTATTTATTAAACTTTTAAAATCCCGCTATTAAGCTTTTTTGGTCTTAGGCCGAAATAATTTTATAAACAATTTTTGCCAGGGCAGAATATAATGCGTTAGCAAAAAGTGTTTGAAGTAGGAATTTATGGGTAAAAATATTTTAAAGGGGCAGGGGGCAGGGCCCGCCAATATTGAGCGTTTTGGGCTTTTTGCCCCTGTATTTGGCTTATTTGGTATGAAAAATTCATAATTTGTTTATTTCTTTTTAATATATCCTGTGGTATAATTAGCTTAAGTATCTAATACGAATATATTATTGTATATAGATATAATGGCAGGATTATTGCCATATAGAGGGGTTTGTATTAAAATACAAGCCGGAAAGAGGTGACTTAAATGATGAAGCTGTGTTCAAGATGTAACAAAAACGTGGCTGTAATCTTTGTATCCAAAATGCAAAACGGCAAGATGATAAATGAAGGATTGTGCCTAACATGCGCGAAAGACATAGGGCTTACTTCCATAGAGCAGCTTACCGAACAGTTCGGTATTGCGCCTGAAATGCTTGAAAACCTTGAAAACCAGGTTTCCAGTTTTTTTGCATCCAGCTTTGATGATTATAAAGATGACGATATAAAAAACGATTTAGGCGATGAAACAATCGGGGATTTCTTGAATAATATATTCTCAACAAATTCCCACAAAGAAAAATCCCACAAACCCAAGACCCAGGTGAATGACAAAAAACCGCTAAAGAAAAAGCGTATCCTTGAAAGCTACGGGATAAACCTAACGGCAAAAGCTAAAGAGGGTACATTGGACAGGGTCATCGGAAGGCAAAAGGAAATTGAAAGGGTTATCCAGATACTAAACAGGAGGACAAAAAATAACCCTGTGCTCATAGGGGAGCCCGGGGTGGGCAAAACCGCCATCGCTGAAGGGCTTGCCATGAAGATTGTTGAAAAGGAAGTGCCGGCAAAACTTCTAAACAAGGAAGTATATCTTTTGGACTTTACCTCAATCGTAGCGGGCACACAGTTTCGGGGCCAGTTTGAAGCAAGGCTAAAGAGCATTGTGGATGAAGCAAAAAGGCTTGGAAATATAATTATGGTAATAGATGAGCTTCACAACATTGTGGGGGCCGGGGAAGCTGAAGGCGCCATGAGCGCGGCAAATATTCTTAAGCCCGCTTTAGCCCGGGGTGAAATCCAGGTGATTGGCGCTACCACATTGAATGAATACCGAAAGTACATTGAAAAGGACTCCGCCTTAGAGCGAAGGTTCCAAACGGTAATCGTAAATGAGCCTTCCATTGAGGAAACCATTGAAATTATTAAGGGCATAAAGGATTATTACGAAGATTACCACAAGGTTAAAATAACCGACGACATCATAAAAAGCGCAGTAATACTTTCTGAAAGGTACATTACCGACAGGTTCTTGCCCGACAAAGCCATAGACGTGCTGGATGAGGCCGCGTCAAAAGCGAATTTATCCAACAAGGACTTGGTAATACTATCCCGCCTTGAAGAAAAGCTCAGGATTATCCAGGAAGAAAAAGACAACGCCATAAATGAGGACTCCATTGAGGAATACCAAAAAGCGGCGGACTTGAAAATGAAGGAATGTCATTTGTTAAATGAAATTGAAGAAGCCAAAAAGCGTATGCGGGATGTATACCTCACTGTGGATGATATTGCGTCAGTAATTGAAGCCTGGACCGGTATCCCGGTTCAAAAAATCACCGAGCTTGAAACGGAAAAGCTGTTAAAGCTTGAAGATATCCTTCACAAGCGCATAATAGGCCAGGAAAAAGCCGTATCGGCGGTTGCCCGGGCCATCAGGAGAACAAGGGCGGGGCTTTCTAAAAGACGCCGTCCTGCGTCCTTCATATTCGTAGGGCCCACAGGGGTCGGCAAAACCGAGCTTGTAAAGGCGTTAAGCGAGGCGCTTTTTGACAGCGAGGAAGCGCTAATCCGCCTTGATATGTCCGAATACATGGAAAAACACTCCGTTTCAAAGATTATCGGCTCCCCGCCGGGATATGTGGGCTATGACGACGCGGGTCAGCTAACCGAAAAGATTAGAAGAAGGCCTTATTCCGTGATTTTATTGGATGAAATAGAAAAAGCCCATCCCGACGTGTTAAATATTTTGCTTCAAATATTGGATGACGGCAGGATCACCGACAGCCACGGGAAGGTTATCAACTTTGAAAACACCATAATTATTATGACATCAAACGCGGGAAGCGATTGGAAAGCGTCAAGCCTCGGGTTTGTGAGTCAGGAAAAGGACGCGCTGAAGAACAAGTTGGACGACGCCTTAAAGCAGATATTCAGGCCCGAGTTTTTAAACAGGGTTGACGAAATAGTTGTGTTTGACAAGCTCTCAAAAGAAGAAATCCTAAAGATATGCGGAAAACAAATTTCAGAGCTAAAAGAAATGCTACAAGAAAAGAACATTTCCTTTGAGGTTTCAAACGAGGTAATTGAATATCTTGCAGATAAGGGGTTTAGCGAAATATACGGCGCGCGCCCGTTAAGGCGGCTGATTTCAAAAGAGCTTGAGGACAAAATCGCCGAAATCGTAATCGCGAATGCACAAATTTCCAAGATAATTGCGTATATGAAAGACGGGGAAATTGAATTTATTTCAAAATAATAAGGAATAATAAGGATAATGATTTAGCAGTGCAAAATTTTGCACTGCTAAATCTAATTTTTAAATTTTGTAAAAAAGTGCTTGACTTAGGAATTGCAATATGGTATATTTATAATACTTCGTTAAGAAGTCTTTTTTTATGCGGGCAAAAAGTTTGTAAAATGAAGAAAGACTTTTTATATACATTTGGATTGTTGCAGCAGGGGATTTTTCTTTATTATAAGTTTAGGAGGTTTTAGTTGTGAGAGTCAGGATTACATTAGCTTGCAGCGAATGCAAACAGAGGAATTACGATACAATGAAAAACAAAAAGAATGACCCGGACAGGATTGAATTGAACAAATACTGCCGTTTCTGCCGCAAGCACACACCTCATAAGGAAACAAAGTAAGCTTCATTACAATATTTGAAAGGAATGAAGGAAATGGCTGAAGCCAATCAAAGCAAAAAGAAAAATCCATTTGGGAAAATGGTTAAATATTTTAAGGATACAAAGTCAGAACTAAAAAAGGTGGTTTGGCCAAGCAAACAACAAGTTATAAATAATACAATCGTTGTTGTTTCGTCAATAATAATAATAGGTGCATTCCTTTTCCTTTGGGATCTACTAGCTTCTCAAGGTTTTTCATTCCTTGCGGGTCTTGGAGGCAAATAAATACTAAGATAAAAGGAGGCATGGGGGCAAAAGCACGCTTTGCCTCTTAAAAGTATGGCTGAAGAAGCAAAATGGTATGTCATCCATACCTATTCGGGTTATGAAAACAAGGTTAAGGCTGACCTTGAAAAGACTATCGAAAACCGCGGAATGGGAAATTTGATTTTTGATATTAAAGTTCCCATGGAAGAAGTGGTTGAGCAAAAAGGCGATGTTAAAAAGGTGGTAACCCGCAAAATCTACCCGGGGTATGTTTTCATTAAAATGATAATGACCGATGAAAGCTGGTATGTGGTGAGAAACACCCGCGGCTGCACCGGTTTTGTAGGCCCGGGCTCCAAGCCTGTTCCGCTTTCTGAGGAAGAGGTCATCGCCATGGGCGTTGAAAAGAAAACCATCAAGGTGGATTTTGACGTCGGGGATACCATTAAGATAATAGACGGGCCTTTTGAAGGCTTTATGGGGAATATCACCGAAATGAACATGGAAAAAGAGCAGCTTACGGTTTTGGTTTCCATGTTCGGAAGGGAAACCCCCGTTACATTGTTTTTTAATCAGGTAGAAGCGTTAAATGGATAATGGGTGCTTTTGCACTTGTTATAAAGTGGGAGGGTGAAAAGCCCGCCAATTACCACATTTTAAGGAGGTTAAATCATGGCACAAAAAGTTGTTGGATACATCAAGTTGCAGATTCCTGCAGGCAAAGCTACTCCGGCTCCGCCAGTAGGCCCTGCGCTTGGTCAGCATGGTGTAAACATCGTGCAGTTTACAAAGGAATTTAACGAAAGGACCGCAAAAGACGCGGGATTAATCATTCCCGTTGTTATCACAGTATACGCGGACAGGTCATTCTCATTTATCACAAAGACCCCGCCGGCTGCAGTGCTTTTGAAGAAAGCATGCAACATTGAAAGCGGGAGTGGCACTCCAAACAAAACAAAAGTTGCAACAATCTCAAAAGACGCTTTGAGAAAAATTGCGGAACAAAAAATGCCCGACTTAAACGCTTCAAGCATTGAAGCTGCTATGAGCATGATTGCGGGAACCGCTAGAAGCATGGGCATTGTTGTTGAAGAGTAAAAAATATGTGGGAGGAAATTTTTCCGTTAACCACTAGGAGGTATTGTCGTGAAAAGAGGAAAGAAATATCAGGAAAGTGCAAAGTTAGTTGAAAAAACAAAGTTCTACGAGCCAGCGGAAGCTTTGGAACTTGCTATAAAAACAGCCAGGGCAAAGTTTGATGAAACCGTTGAAGTTCACGTAAAATTGGGCGTTGACTCAAGGCACGCTGACCAACAGGTAAGGGGCGCGGTAGTATTGCCCCATGGAACAGGTAAAACCGTCAGGGTTTTAGTGTTTGCTAAAGGCGAACACGCGGAAGCTGCGAAAGCTGCCGGCGCTGAATATGTGGGCGCGGATGAATTGGCTACAAAAATCCAGACT
>JAAYMJ010000036.1 GCA_012521455.1 Clostridiaceae bacterium | reverse complement strand
TAATTTCGGTGATTTTTATGAAGAAAAAACTTTTAGCATTCCTTTTTATTTTTTTGTTCGTCTTTTTCCCCCAAAATATTTTAATTTACGGGGAAGAATTTGATATCAGTGCTAAAAGCGGGATTTTGCTGGATGCAAATTCCGGGAAAGTATTGTTTGAAAAAAACGCGGATGAAAAAATGTATCCAGCCTCCATCACAAAAATCATGACGGCGGTTTTAGTTTTGGAAAAAGGCGGGCTGGATGAAGTGCTTACCGCGTCCCGCGCCGCTGTGGATTCCATATCCCGTGACAGCTCAAACATGGGAATTTTAGCCGGTGAAGAGCTAACCGTTAGACAGCTTTTAGAAGGGCTTTTGATTTATTCCGCGGGGGATGCGGCAAATGTTTTAGCGGAATATGTTTCAGGCTCCATTGGCGGGTTTGTCAATTTGATGAACGAAAAGGCGCTTGAGCTTGGAATGATAAATACCCATTTTGTAAACACCCACGGGGGGCATGACGACAACCACTACTCCACCGCAAGGGATTTGTCAAAGCTTGCCCTTTATGCCATGAATTTTACCGAGTTTAGGGATATGGTGAAAAAAACCCAGGTAACCATGGCCCCCACCAACAAATATAAAAAAGACAGGATTTTATCTAACACCAACCATTTGTTAAGCAAAATCCGAAACCCAAAATACTATTATCCTTACGCCACAGGGATAAAGACGGGATATACAAGCCAGGCGGGGTACTGCCTTATGGCAAGCGCCGAAAAAGACGACATCAGCTTAATTTCCGTGGTAATGGGGGCGCAAAACCAAAACGGCAACATCATGAGCTTTGTGGACACAAAGAATTTGTTTGAGTACGCTTTTAATAACTTTTCCTACCAAACGGTGGTAAAGGAAGGGGAATATATTGACGGGGCACCTGTTTTGTATGCCCAAAAGACCGACCAGATTAAGCTTCAGGCCCAAAACGACTTGGTGGTTTTATTAAAAAACGGCACGGATTTTTCAAAAATCACCCGCAGTGTGGACATTTCCGATGAAATCAGGGCCCCGGTAAATAAAGGGGACGCCTTTGGGATTGCTACATATTATCTTTTGGGGGAAGAGCTTGGCTCAGTGACCCTTGTATCTGACGCGGACTACAAATTTGACGCGGTGTTATATGCCGCAAGCATTATTATAAATACCGTAACAAGCCCCTATTTTTACGTTCCGCTTATTGTTTTAATTATTATTTCATTTATAATTAAAAAAAGAAGGAATGCCAGAAGAAAAAGAAGGTTTAAAGTGTACAGGCGTTACAGATAAGGAAGTGGTAATATGGAAAACAAGTTTGTTTTAAATTTGGACTTGGGAAAAGACAAGATTAACAAAAACATTTACGGGCATTTTGCCGAACATTTGGGAAGGTGCGTTTACGAAGGCTTGTGGGTGGGACTGGATTCGGAAATCCCCAATACCCACGGGATACGCAATGACGTCCTTGAGGCTTTAAAAGAATTGTCAATCCCCGTTTTGCGCTGGCCCGGGGGCTGCTTTGCGGAGGAATACCACTGGAAGGACGGGGTTGGCCCATATGAAAAGCGCAAAAGGATGGTTAACGCAAACTGGGGGAAGGTGGTGGAAAACAACCACTTCGGGACCCATGAGTTCTTAACCCTCTGCGAGCTTTTAGGGTGCGAGCCTTACATTAATATTAACCTTGGCGGCGGCACCGTGCAGGAAATGCAGGAGTGGATTGAATACATTACCTTTGACGGGGAGTCCCCCATGGCAAACTGGAGAAAGGAAAACGGAAGGGAAAAGCCCTGGAAGTTAAAATATATCGGACTGGGCAACGAAAACTGGGGCTGCGGCGGAAATATGAGGCCGGAGTATTACGCTGATGAGTACAGAAGGTACCAGACTTTTGTGAGAAACTATCAAAGCACCCCCATTTATAAAATCGCCTGCGGGGCAAGCGATTATAACACCTACTGGACGGAGGTGTTAATGCGTGAGGCGGGCAGGTTTATGGACGGGCTTTCCTTACACTACTACACCGTTCCCCACACATGGGAGGACAAGGGTTCCGCCACTGACTTTAACGAAGATGAGTGGTATTTGACTCTAAAAAAAGCGCTGGCTATGGATGAGATAATACAAAAGCATGCCACAATAATGGATAAATACGACCCCCAAAAGCGGGTTGGCCTGATTGTGGATGAATGGGGCGCGTGGTACAATGTTGAGCCCGGCACAAACCCCGGATTTTTATATCAGCAAAACACCCTCCGGGACGCTCTTGTTGCGGGGATAACGTTAAATATCCTAAACTCCCACTGCGACCGGGTTCACATGGCAAATATCGCGCAGCTTGTGAATGTACTTCAGTCCGTGATTTTAACGGACAAGGAAAAGATGGTAAAGACCCCCACATATTATGTGTTTAAGATGTATAAAGCCCATATGGACGCGACATACATCCCTGCAGAAGTTATAAGTGTTAATAAAATTGACAATATCCCGCAAATCCACATCTCCGCGTCTAAAAACGGGGCGGGGGATGTTAATATAACCATCTGCAATTTAAGCGCGGATTCCGAAGGACAAGTCCATATCGATTTAAGGGGAGAAGAAAAAAGCAAGGTCACAGGCGAAATTTTAACGGCGCAACACATAAATTCCAGAAATACTTTCGAAAATCCCCGCGAGGTTGAGACAAAAGAATTTAATGAAGCATATATTGAAAATGGAATACTGAAAGTTGCCTTGCCTGCAAAAAGCGTGGCTCGCCTGACGCTTGGCTGACGCACAAACGGGTGTAATATGAATTTCATATTATACCCGTTTTAGAATTCCAAAAAATATTTGCCAATAAGTCAAATTTGGCGAATGTTTTTTGGTTGGGTATATTGTAAAAAATTTTTTGCAAAAAAATATATTTATTTTATAATAATGTTTTTTAAAATTAAAGAAATAATAAAATATAACGATATAAAATGGGGGACAAAATGAAAAAGACAATGGCTGATTTAGTTTTAATAAGCATTACCGCGGCTTGGGGCTCAAGTTTTATCCTGATGAAAAACGTGGCTGACACTGTTTCCCCATTGGCTTTTTTAACGCTGCGGTTTGGTGTTGCGTCACTCCTTCTTTTGATAATGTTTTTTAAAGAAAGGAAAAGATACACCAAAGACATGCTTTTAAAAGGCATGGTTTTGGGGTTTTTGGTGACGTTAAGCATGACGCTGCAATTTGTGGGGCTAAAATATACCACACCCACAAACAGCGCTTTCATAACTTCTTTGAGCGTGGTCTTTGTTCCCATTTTATCCAGCATTGTCTTGAAAAAAGCCCCAAATATGAGCAATATTGCAGG
>JAAYMJ010000035.1 GCA_012521455.1 Clostridiaceae bacterium | reverse complement strand
TAAAATGATTGAATATATAGAAAAAAAGGGTATTGGAAAGAGAAAAGTAAACTACAAGCTCCGCGACTGGGTATTTTCCCGCCAGCGCTACTGGGGCGAGCCCATCCCGCTTGTTCACTGTGAAGACTGCGGATGGGTGGCAATCCCCGAAAGCGAGCTTCCTTTGACTTTGCCCGAGGTTGAAAGCTTTGAGCCGATGGATAACGGGGAATCCCCCCTTGCAAATATAACCGAATGGGTAAACACCACATGCCCCAAATGCGGGAAACCCGCAAAGCGGGAAACCGACACCATGCCCCAGTGGGCGGGTTCAAGCTGGTATTTCTTAAGGTACTGCGACCCCCACAATGACAAGGAATTGGCGTCAAAAGAAGAGCTTGACTACTGGATGAACGTGGACTGGTATAACGGGGGCATGGAACATACCACCTTGCACGTTTTGTACTCCCGTTTTTGGCACAAGTTCTTGTATGATATCGGCGTTGTAAATACAAAAGAGCCATATCAGAAGAGAACTTCCCACGGCATGATTTTGGGCGAAAACGGGGAAAAGATGTCAAAATCAAGGGGAAATGTTATAAATCCCGATGATGTTATAAACGAAGTGGGCGCTGACGCCTTCAGGGTATATGAAATGTTTATCGGCGCCTTTGATTTGGCAACCCCGTGGTCCACAAACGGCGTAAAAGGCTGCTACAAGTTTTTGGAAAGAGTCTGGAATATGCAGAATATGGTGGTAGAGGGGGATACTTACAGCAAGGAACTTGAAAATTCAGTTCACAAGCTTATAAAGAAAGTGTCCGACGATATTGAAAAGATGAAGTTTAATACAGCTATTGCCGCAATGATGAGCTTTGTGAACGAATGTTACAAAAAAGGCTCAGTTACAAAGGCAGAATTTAAGACTTTCTTAACCCTTTTAAACCCATTTGCACCCCATATCACGGAAGAATTATGGCAGCTTCAAGGATTTTTAGGCACAATTGCCCAGTCCAGCTGGCCCACCTACGACGAGGCAAAAACCATTGACGACGAGGTGGAAATTGTAATTCAGGTTTGCGGAAAAATCAGGGCAAAGAAAGTGGTCAGCGCAAGTTTAAGCAAGGAAGAACTTGAAAAAGTTGTTTTGGAAAGCGATGAAGTTAAGGCGTTAACCGAGGGGAAAGAAATAGTAAAAGTTATTGTAGTGCCTGGAAAACTTGTAAATCTTGTGGTAAAATAAAAATTGTAAAATAGTAAAACACAAACAAGGGGCCGCCAGTTCGTTTCGGGCTGGCGGTTTTTAATATTCCGGGTTTTTGCGGGGGTTTTTATAATAGCTTTATCCGGGGGGAAATTAAGGCATGAGGGCTATTGTGATTTCGTGGAATTTGGAAAAATGGGGGCGCTGATTTATTTAGATAAAATAAAACCGTGTTTTATAATTTAAGTTTTACTATTTAACCGATTTGGATTTTACTTTCTTCCAATAAAAGGGCAGCAAATTTTTGTTTAAAATTTGATTTTGCGGCGGATATTGCGTGTTTAGTTCTTGAAAAAATTTAAAACCTTTGGTATAATATATGCGTTTTCAGTATTCGTGGTTTTGGCGGCCTTATTAATTACCATGATTAGAGGGTGTGAAAATGCACGAGGGTAGAAGGAAAAGATTGAGATACAGATTCCGTGAGTTTGGGATTGACAATTTCGCTGAACACGAGGCATTGGAATTAATGCTTTATTATGTTATCCCCCGGGCTGATACCAACCCTTTGGCACATACTCTAATTGATGAATTTGGCTCTTTTTCGGATGTTTTAGACGCGGATTTCAAAGACCTTTTAAAAGTTAAGGGCGTCGGGGAAAATGTGGCGCTGTTTTTAAAGCTGTTTCCCCAAGTGTTTAATTATTATTCAAAAAACAAAAACAAGCAAAACACCGTTCTTTTAAATTCCACAATGGCTGGGGAATATGCGGTTTCTTTTATTGGCGAAAGAATTTATGAAGTTTTTGTGATAATCTGTTTAGACGCCCAAAGAAAGGTTTTAAGCGCTAAAATCATTGACGAGGGCACGGTTTCCGAAACCTTTGTGCACCCGAGGAAAGTGGCGGAATATGTGCTTCGGGAAAATGCACATTCTGTGATTATTGCCCATAACCACCCCAGCGGCACGCTGCACCCGTCGGAAGACGATTTGGTTTTGACAAAAAAGCTTTGCAGCATGTTTGAGTATATGGGGATACCGGTCATTGACCATATTATTGTGGCAAACGGGAAATTTGCGTCAATGGCTGACAGGGGTCTTTTGCCCTGATGTTTGGATTTTTTTGTCATAAATATTTTTACATAAATGCTGATGTGGCTCAGAGGTAGAGCAGCGCACTCGTAATGCGCAGGCCGTGGGTTCGAGTCCCACCATCAGCTCCAAAACAGCACATTTTTATGTGCTGTTTTTAATTATCGTAAAAAAGTCGGTTTGAAAATAAAATATTTGCCTAAATTTAAGCCAAAATGGGTTTTGAAGTAAAAGATAAAAGGCCCATGCTGGCGGGAGTTTTAAGGGGGATAATTATGAAAACCATTGGGTTAATCGGGGGCATGAGCTGGGAAAGCACCGCGATATATTATAAAATCATAAATGAAACGGTGAAAGAACGCTTAGGCGGGCTTCATTCGGCAAAAATCCTTTTATACAGCGTGGATTTTTATGAGATTGAAAAGTGCCAATCGCAAGGAAAATGGATTGAGGCGGCAAAAATTTTATCTGACGCCGCAATCAGGCTTGAAAACGCGGGGGCGGACTTTTTAGTTATTTGCACAAACACCATGCATAAAGTATATAGTGAAATCAAAAGCGCGGTTTCTATCCCCATCTTACATATTGCCGACGCGGCGGCGGACAGGCTAAAGGAAAAAAATATAAAACAAGCGATACTTTTAGGCACAAAGTATACCATGAAACAGGATTTTTACAAAGGAAGGCTTTCAAAATCCGGGATTTCGGTTCTGGTGCCTGATGATGGGGACATTGATATAATAAATGGCGTTATATATAATGAATTATGCTTGGGAAGGGTTTGGGAAAAATCAAAAGCGGGGTATTTGAAGATTATAGATAAATTAAAAAAGCAGGGCGGGGAGGCTGTGATTTTAGGCTGTACGGAAATCGGGATGTTAATTGGAGATGATGATTTAGACATTCCCGTCTTTGACACCGCAAAAATTCATGCTGAAAAAGCGGCTGAACTGGCGATAAGCTAGTGATATAAAAAAATGGGCGCAGCGCGCCCGTTTTTTGTTAGGGATATTGTTTTATGGGAAAAGATGTAATAAAATATATATGAAAAAATGCAAGTCCAAAAGGGTGTGGTATATATAATTAGCAGGATGTTGGCAAATAAATTGTTTGAGGCGTTTTCAATTTACCGCTGGAATGACAGGATAAGGCCTGTGGATTTGGTGGAAATGGACAAGCATGCCCATAAGGCGGTTATAACTTTTTTAATCGCAAGCCTTGAAGAAGAAAAGGGAAAGGAAATTGATTGGGAGTATTTGGTAGACGGGATTGTATTTGCGCTTTTGCAAAAGATAGTGTTATCCGACATTAAAGCCACAGTGATTGATAAAATCAGGCAGGATTATCACAATGACTACATAAGTCTCAACAAGTGGGTGGTTGACCAGTACAGGCAGTACATAGATGATGAGGATTTTTTGGATAAGATGGAAAGTTTTCTTTGCAAAGAGCAGTCAAAACATGAATACAGGATACTTCAGGCGGCGTCAAAGTATTCAACCAAGCGGGAGCTTGAGATAATTTATAATTCCAATCAGTCGTTTCCTGAAATTTCAAACATACTGCATAAACTGACGGATGAAATAATGCAGTTTAGCGATTTGCCCGGGATTGCCGAGTTAAACAGCAACGCTGGAAGTTTATTTTTGGGAATGTGCATAATAGAACAATTGAGATATCAGATCAGGTGGAGCCAGTCGCCGAGAATTCCAAAAACCACGGTGTTGGGGCACTGCATGTATGTGGCGCTTTTAATTTATTTTATAAGCAGGATGTTAAAATCATGCCAAAACAGGCTTGTAAACAACTTCTTTGCGGCGCTTTTTCACGATTTGCCTGAAAGTGTAACAAGGGATATTATATCCCCGGTAAAACAGGCCACAACGGATTTGCCCGCAATTATTAAGGAAATCGAAAGCAACATTTGCGAACAGGAGCTTTATCCCCATTTTTCCCAATACCCGCATTTTGTGAAAAAGTTAAAATATCTTTTGGGAGAAGAGTTTGACGACGAGTTTTGCAACCGTATTATGGTAAACAATAAGGCTGAAAAGATTTCCGACGATAAGGATGTGAATAAAAAGTACAACGCTGATAAGTATAATCTGGTTGACGGGCGGCTGATTAAGGTTTGCGACGATATCGCGGCCTATATGGAAGCCACAAAGTCCAGGGATTACGGCATTACTTCAAAACATTTGCAAGACGGGATTTACAGCGTTTCAAACAAGTATTTGTCCATGGAAAAGATACCCGGCGTTTTTGGCGTGGATGTGAAAAAGTTTTTCTATGAGTTTTTTAATTAAAATGGAAAGCAGTATAAAAGTTAAAAAACGCCCCTTAATTATTTAAGGGGCGTTTTTGTTGTGGGTCATAAAAATGCTATAAGGATTTTAAACATAATTAAAAGGGATTAAGATAAACGGGCTTTACGCTAATAGAATGGGACGTTTGAGATTTTTCCTATTTAAAAAGTGCCGTTTGAGTTTGTCAAACGGCACTTTTTAATTAAAATTAGCTAGGTAAAATTGTTTGATGGATTTATTAATAGATTATTATTTTCCGAATACTTTAACCTCAAAAACTTGGGGTGTATAGGTGTTGGTTTGTGAGTTTCTTGGTTTTGCGTTTACAACGGTGATTTTTACATATCTTGCTTTGCCTGAAAGCTGGTCAACAGTAAAGCCGTAGTCGGTGTATTCCTGTGTTCTGTCAAGCAAGGTTGTATAGTTTACACCATCTGAGCTTCCTTCCACTTTATACTGGTAATATGCTTCTGAACCGTTATAAATCAGCCATGAGATTTGAAGTTCGGTAAGCTCGTGTTCCTTTTCTAAATCTATTGTTATTTCAAAGGGCCATTTGTTTTCCCCTGTCCATCTTGTCTGGTAGTCGCCGTCATTAAGCAGGTATGCGCTTTCCTGGTTTGATGAGGTTGTAATCTTTTTGCCCTGGGATAGGAGCCTTCCGTTTTGGGATGAAACTAAAATGTCCCGGTCGTAATCGTATAGGATTTCGTTGAAGAAATCATAAAAGGCATACCCGTCATGCAAAATGATTTGGTGGCGCCTGTTCATGGTGTAGCGGTTTGTTGCGTCCTGCCAGAAATACATCCAGCGGTATGTAGTCATTAAGAAGTTGTTGCCTTTTTTATTTAGCCTTGAAACGGATCCTGACTGGGCGGAGAAGGTTGTGGTGTTTCCAACCCGCCTTAACTCGGACCACGGGCCTTCCATGCTGGTTGCAGTGTTAAACATGCCCTGTGTGGGGTACCATCCCGCTGTGCCTGATGTGAACAGGTAGTATAACCCTTCATGTTTTAGTATGCTTGGAAGTTCCCTGTGGCTTCCTCTTGCGCCGAAGCATAGGAATTTGTCAACCCCGTGCCAGTCGGGGGTTAGCCTGTAAATAGCAAGGTCGGCGTTTACATTAACCGCCGCGATTAGATATGCCTGGTTATCGTCATCCACAAACACGCTTAAGTCGCGGGTGTCACCCTGGTTTCCTTCAGCGGGGAGACGGTGCGCGCCATAGAATTTGAAGCGTTCGCCCACTTTTCCTGC
>JAAYMJ010000034.1 GCA_012521455.1 Clostridiaceae bacterium | reverse complement strand
TTGATAATGCTGTATAAAATTTTCATGCCTAAATGGCTCATTCCAATTTCGTAAACATCGGGAAAACAAAAACAATATCGGATTTTTACCTTACCCGGGTCCTTTTTTACTTCGTTTAGCTCGCCGCCTGTGTATCTCGCGGGCTTTTGAACGCGGGATAAAATTCTATCTAAATCGAACAATGCAATCAATCCTCTCAAAAAAATGGTCAATATTAGTTTAACCAAAATTGCCCCGCTTTTCAACAGTATTTAATAAATCTTTCAGTTTGGCTTTTTTGCCCATGATGGGTATGGCGTTTATGATTTCACCCTCTGTCAGCACCCCGACCTTTTTTCCCTTTTTGTCAAGAACATGTACAAGCAGGCTTGAGCCCTTTTTGGCGTATGCTAAAACTTTTGACAAGCTTTCCCCCTCATAGGCGGAAAGGATTTGGAATTTTAACTCGTTTTCATTGTGGCTTTCAATTATCCGCCGCATTAGGCTGATATATTTTTCATCCTGCTTTGCGAAAAACGCGTTAGTCAAAAAGAGGAGCGCAATTAGCGGATAGGGGGTAATATAAATTGTCTTATATGAGTAATAAGCCAAAAAAATTAAAGTGAAAAGCCCTAAAAAGAAGGAAATTTTTTTGTAATAAGGCGATACCCTCTTTAACATTATGTTTAATATGTTTCCCCCGTCTAACGGATATATAGGAAGCATGTTTACCAAAAGCATGGTAAGGTTAGTGTTAAAGATTATCTCATGGCGGGCAAAAAGCATAAAAAACAAATTCAACAAAGGGCCTGCAAGGTAAATTAAAACCGCCTTTTTGTCGTTTTTTATTTTCCCGGTTGCCAATGAGCAGCCGTAAGGCATTATGTTTATTTGTTTCGGGCTTTCTCCCAGAATTTTTGCCGCTAAAAAATGGGCTAATTCATGTAAAAAGATAATCCCGAAAATAAAGGCGGTTTCAATGAATATGCCCATGTAAAGGGATACGGCAAAAAGGGCCAACGTTAGCGGGTGAATGCTTATATATTTTGTAATATTAATCATTAACTTCTTCCTTTACTTCCGCCGGGGATTCTTCATTTTTTTCCCCGCCGCTTTCGTCATTGTTTTGGTTTTTGTTTTCTTCTTCTTTTTCTTCATCCTTTACTTCTTCAATAATCACAAAACCCGACGGCGTGGGGGAGACAAAATCTTCATCTTCCTGGTGGGAAAAGGCGGGTATGTATTTTTTTGCCCCTTCAATGGCGGCGTCAAGGTTTATGTTGTAATTTAGCGCCTCTTTAATCTGGTTGTCAAAACCGGGATGGGCTTTTGAAATTATCAAAATTATGGTAAATACCACACAGCTTGCGATAAGTTGGGTGATAAGTCGTGAAATGAGAGGGTTTGGTTCATTGTTTCTTCTTTTTTTCCTTGCCATTGTTTTCATCCTTTCATTGTTTTGCTAATAAAGAATATGAAATTAAAAAAACTAATATAACAAAAATGTTGCCAAGCTCAAAAATGGTGATATAATATTGAAGTTGGATGTGATTTTATGCTGAAAAAAATATTTGAAAAGGACTTCTTAAGAAATTTTTTGTACTTAAGTATACCTTTTGCATTTCAAAACGTGCTGACTAGCTCAGTTAATCTTCTTGACAACATAATGGTAGGGAAATTAGGTGAAAAATCAATTGCGGCGGTTAGCCTTGCCAACAGGCCGTTTTTCGTTTTTACCCTGATGACCTTTGGGATTTCGGGCGGGTGTTCCATCTTTATATCCCAATACTGGGGAAAAAGGGACGAAAAAGGGATAAAAAGCGTGGTCTTTCTAAATACGGTTATATCACTTATGGCGTCAATCATTTTTTTGTTTTTAACCACGGCTTTTCCCCAAAACATTATGGGACTTTTTTCAAAAGAAGCGGATGTAATTTTAGAGGGTACGAATTATTTAAGGGTTATAGGCGTAAGCGCGCTTTTTTATTCCATTTCATTTATATTTACCACCGTCTTAAAAGCCACCCAATCCCCCATAATACCCATGGCGATGGGGGGCGTGTCGCTGGTAACCAACGGGATTTTAAACTACTGCTTGATTTTTGGGAAATTAGGCTTTCCCGCCCTGGGTACTTTGGGCGCGGCTTATGCGACCTTAATCTCCAGGATAATTGAATGTGCGCTTACCGTATTTTTAACATTAGCTACCAAAGAATTTTTAAGGACAAATTTAAGGGAGTATTTTGCCATAAAAAAAGATTTGGTGGTAAAATTTATAAAAACCGCCTATCCTGTTTTTGTCAGTGAAACACTGTGGGGTTTGGGGGTTTCCATATATTCCGCGGTATACGGGAGGATGGGCAAAAATTTTGCCGCCGCTGCCAATGTTGCTTCAACAATGGAACAGGTTGCAACCTTTTTTGTCTTTGGGGCAGGCCTTGCCTCAGGGGTGATGGTGGGAAAAGAAATCGGGGCAAAAAACAAAGAAAGGGCTTATGATTACACCTTGAGGTTTTCAATCCTAAACCCCTTGTGCGCGTTGTTTTTTGTGGCTTTGGTTATAATTTTTGCACCATTTTTTATAAAGATTTTTAATTTAACCAGCCAAACCCGCACAATTGCCCACCACCTTATCTTAATTTGCGCCTTTTACCTTCCCTTTAAAACCGTTACCTTAACCCACATTGTGGGAACATTGAGAAACAGCGGTGACACATTGTTTTGCTTTTTTATGGATTTTATGGGGGTTTGGTTTATAGGCGTGCCGCTTACAATTTTTACAGGCTTATATTTAAAACTTCCAATGGAGGCAGTTTATTTTTTAAGCATGGTGGAAGAAATTATAAAATCAGTTTTTGTATTAAAGCGGGTATTGTCTAAAACATATATTAAGGACTTGGTGAA
>JAAYMJ010000033.1 GCA_012521455.1 Clostridiaceae bacterium | reverse complement strand
GTTTTTTAATAAAAGTTATACGGATGTAGTTTTATTTTTTTAAAAAATATATATGCATGGCTATTGTATATTTATAAATTTATGTGTATAATATTTTTAGTTTAATTAAAGGAGGAAACTTTATGGCAAAGGAAAAAATAGTTCTTGCTTATTCTGGCGGTTTGGACACATCAATTATTATATCTTGGCTTTTGGAAAACTATGACTGTGAAGTTATAGCGGTTTGCGCTGACGTTGGACAAGGGGATGAGCTTGAAGGATTGGAAGAAAGGGCACTAAAAAGCGGTGCGTCAAAATTATACATAGAAGATTTAAAAGAAGAATATGTCAGGGATTTCATCTTCCCCACCTTAAAAGCAGGCGCGGTTTATGAGGGAAAATACCTTCTTGGTACAAGCCATGCCCGTCCTGTTATCGCAAAAAGGCTTGTGGAAATTGCTAAAAAAGAAGGCGCAACCGCAATATGCCACGGCGCAACCGGAAAAGGAAATGACCAGGTAAGGTTTGAGCTTACAATAAAAGCGTTAGCTCCTGAAATGAAGATAATTGCCCCATGGAGGATTTGGGATATTAAATCAAGGGAAGACGCGGTGGATTACGCGCAAAAGCACAACATTCCCGTTCCTGTTACCAAAAAAGAGCTATATTCAAGGGATAGAAACATTTGGCACATAAGCCATGAAGGAATGGATTTGGAAGACCCAAAAAACCAACCCAAATATGATAAATTGTTA
Source organism: Clostridiaceae bacterium (assembly GCA_012521455.1). Lineage (GTDB taxonomy): Bacteria > Bacillota > Clostridia > UMGS1883 > JAAYMJ01 > JAAYMJ01. Next base: position 2,164 of record JAAYMJ010000033.1, on the reverse strand, counting down.
AAGCTCACCAAAAACCCTATGGATACTCCCGATGAGCCCAAATATGTGACCATTGAATTTGAGAAGGGTATTCCTGTAAGCGTTGACGGGGAAAAACTTGGCCCTGTTGAGCTTGTGGAAAAGCTTAATAAAATCGGCGGCGAATACGGGATTGGGATTGTGGATATAGTTGAAGACAGACTTGTTGGCATGAAGTCCCGCGGCGTGTATGAAACCCCCGGGGGTACGATTTTATACCATGCACACCGTGAACTTGAGCATTTGACTTTGGACAGGCAAACTCTTTCTTTTAAGGACCAGATGGCGATTAAATTTGCAGAACTTGTTTATGACGGATGCTGGTTTACACCCCTAAGGGAAGCCCTTTCCGCCTTTGTTGACGAAACACAAAAGACCGTTACGGGAAAAGTCCGCCTAATGCTATACAAAGGCCACATTTACCCTGCGGGAGCCGAAAGCCCCTATTCATTATACAATGAAGAAATCGCAAGCTTTGGCGACAGCAAGGAATTATACAACCACAAGGACTCCGAAGGCTTTATCAATTTGTTCGGCTTGCCGCTAAAGGGTCGTGCTATGATGATGAAAAAACACCAAGACGGAGGTAAAAAATGAAATTATGGGGCGGCCGCTTTGAAAAAGCGACGGACAAAAAAGTTGACGACTTTAACTCTTCCATCCGTTTCGATTACAGGATGTATAAAGAAGATATTACCGGAAGCATAGCCCACGCGAAAATGCTAAAAAAACAAGGGATAATCCCTGAAAATGACGCCGACTTGATAATAAAAACCTTAAAAGAAATATTAAGTGATATTGAAGAGGGCAAGGTTTCTTTTGAAATAGACGCTGAAGATATTCATATGAATATAGAAAAAATCCTGATTTCAAGAATTGGGGACGCGGGAAAACGGCTTCACACAGGCCGCAGCCGTAACGACCAGGTGGCTTTGGACTTAAGAATGTACCTAAAGCGGGAAATCATTGAGATTTCTGAATTATTAAAAGAATTGCTTTCGGTTTTATTAAATCTCGCAGACGAGCATTTGGACACAATTATGCCCGGATACACCCACCTTCAAAAGGCCCAGCCCGTTACATTTTCCCACCATGCTCTTGCCTATTTTGAAATGTTTAAGCGGGATTTATTGAGACTTAAAGATACTTATAAAAGAACGGATGTAATGCCTTTGGGCTCTGGTGCATTGGCAGGCACAACATATCCTTTGGATAGGGAATTTGTGAAAGAGGAACTGGGTTTTTCGGAAATGTCGCTAAATTCCCTTGACGCGGTAAGCGACAGGGATTTTGCCATTGAGCTTGCGTCGGATCTTTCCATAATCATGATGCACTTGAGCCGTTTTTGTGAAGAACTTATTTTATGGAGTTCCCATGAGTTTTCATTTGTGACAATGGATGATTCCTACAGCACGGGATCCAGCATAATGCCGCAGAAAAAAAACCCTGACGTTGCTGAACTCATCCGCGGTAAAACCGGAAGGGTTTATGGTGATTTAAACACCCTTTTGGTTATGATGAAAGGCCTTCCATTGGCTTACAACAAGGATATGCAGGAAGACAAGGAAGCTATTTTTGACGCGGTGGACACTGTAAAGCTTTGCGTGGACGTATTTACCAAAATGATTGCCACCATGAAGGTAAACAAAGACATAATGCTAAAAGGCGCTAAAGGTGGCTTTACAAACGCAACCGATGTGGCGGATTATCTTGTTAAAAAATCCCTTCCCTTCAGGCAAGCCCACGAGGTTGTAGGCAAAATGGTGCTTTATGCCATAAAGGAAAATAAAGCATTGGATGAGTTTAGCCTTGAAGAATTTAAAAAATTCTCCCCACTTTTTGATGAAGACATATACAGCGCAATCAGCATGGAAACCTGCGTGAATGAAAGAAAAATCACAGGGGGGCCTGCAAAGGAAACGGTGCAAAGGGCAATAAAAATCTCAAAAGAATTTTTAGATAATTTTAAAATAAAATAAATAGCGGGGCAAAAACCCCGCTATTTTTTTAGTATAAAGAGATTTGCTAAATATTCATCAGGCAGGCTTTCATTCCCTGTGGATATGATAATTTCAAAAATGTAATTATCATATATTGTATAATATGCATGATTATAAAATGTTATATTAAACCATGAATTTTCAAT
>JAAYMJ010000032.1 GCA_012521455.1 Clostridiaceae bacterium | reverse complement strand
ATTTTTCCGCCAGTTTTAAAATTTCAAAGACTTCTTCGCTTGTTAAATCATGCAGGCTTAATAAATGTTTCATAGATTTCCTCCTAAAACTTTTTTAAACGCGTTTATGAATAAATCTATTTCTTCCTTTTTCACTATAAGAGGGGGTAGTATTCTCAAAGTTTCGTCCCCTACCGCGCCCACCAAAATTTTTTCTAAAAAGAGCTTTTTTTGAATTTCCTTGGCATTATCAACGCTTAGGCCTATCATTAATCCGCAGCCCCTTACCTGTTTAACCTGCGGTATTTTTTGTAGTTTTTCCATAAAGTAATTTCCCATGTTTTTGGCGTTTTCAACTAAATTTTCTTTTTTAATTATGTCAAAGACCAAAAGGCCTGCGCAGGTTGCGAGAGGGTTTCCACCGAAAGTGCTGCCGTGGTCCCCCGGGGAAAAGCTTTTTGCCACAAAGTCCTTTGCGCATATCGCGCCAATCGGGATACCGTTTCCCAATGCTTTTGCCAGGGTAAAAATGTCGGGCTCGGTTTCCAAGTATTCGTAGCCAAATAGATATCCCAACCTTCCCATGCCCGTTTGGACTTCGTCAAATATTAAAAGGATTTCCTTTTCGTCGCAAAGTTTTCTAACCGCTTTGGCAAATTCTTTGTCCACTTCATAAACGCCGCCTTCACCCTGTATAGGCTCTAGTATTATGCCCGCGGTGTTATCCGTAACCAGGCTTTTTAGCGCGTAAATATCATTTATGGGGGCGTGTATGAATTTGTGGATTAAGGGCCCGTAGGGCTTTTGGTATTTTTCCTGCCCCGTTGCCGCCAAAGTTGCCAGGGTCCTTCCGTGAAAGGAATTTTTCAAAGTAATAAACTCGTTTTTATGGGGCTTTCCCTGTTTATAAAAATAAATTTTTGCAAGCTTAATTGCCCCTTCGTTTGCCTCAGCGCCGCTGTTTGCGAAAAAGACTTTGTCGGCGCAGGAATTTTCAACAATGGTTTTAGCCAAAAGGGTTTGGTTTTTAATATAGTATAAATTTGAGGTGTGTATCAGCTTTTTTATCTGGTTGCAAAGCCCTTCCACAAAATATGGGTGGGAATGGCCGCAGGAATTTACCGCAATTCCTGAAAAAAAATCAAGGTATTTATTGCCAATGCTATCGTATAAATAAACGCCTTCCCCTCTTTCAAAGAAAACCGGGTTTCTCTGACCAAAAGTATTCATATAATATGTTTTATCCAATTCCATAAGCTTTGTTAAATCCATATTTTACCCACTCCTTTTTGAATTATTATAAATTATAATGTAAATTTATGCAAGAGTTTTTAAAAAAATTAATATATTTTTTTGTTTTGGCGTATCATATAATTCCAAAAAATTCTATAAAATTTTACAAAAATAACTAATAAATATGAAATAAATTGACTATTATTATATAAAATTGTATAATATGGTTAATAGTTTAGCGTAGCTGGAGGGGGTCTTGTAATGGCTCAAAAACTACTTGCGCTAATTGTTTTGTTATGTATTTGCCTGCCGTTTTGTATAATTATGCCTCAAAACTATGTGGCTTTTGCAAGCGGTATTTTATCTGACGAGGATTTTTTCGGATTGTGGAATAACTTGTTTAAAGAGTGGTATATTGAGCCTAGCATAAATTATGAACACAACCCCAATGATGATGAATTAAAAAGCCTTTTAAAACAAGCGGAAAGCGAAGCAAAGAGGGCAAATTATTCAAGCGCTAAAGAAATTCTCTATACATATTTTAAAAATAAAAAGGAAATATTAGGGATTAATTTTGCGGGTTTAAAATACCAAAAAGGGCTTGACACTTTAATTTTGGATAATATCTTCACAGGTTCGGGCTATGATTACCTGGCGGGTACCATTTCATTGACGGATGAGTTTAGCCAGCACTCTTTGGATGTTACGGATGAAATCATAAAGCATGCGGATTTTGGCGCAATTTCCTTTATGCTTTTTGCAAGGGAAAGGGATAACCTGACAGGGGAATTTTTCTCAAAGGAAAGCGAAAATGCCCCTAAAATTTTAATATCCACCGATTTGGGCGATTTTGTGATTTATGCCGATAAGGATACATGTATAAGCGCTGGAAATAACGCAAAATTAAACTTTGGAACACAGCACAAAATTTTGGTGAGGGAGTCGGGAAACAATATAAGCCAGCCCTTTGATGAAAAAACTTTCAGGGGCTATATAAATTTTAATCTGTCGGAAGTGCCAAAAAATACAAAAATTAATAGCGCCATTTTATTTTTAAACGGAAGGTTTGTGCCTGATTTTGAGGGCCTTGACGCAGGTAAAAAGGATGTGCACATATTTGTAACCGGGGATACCACATGGGATGAGGAAAACTTAAACTGGGATGGCGTAATCGGGAATGTTTATTCGTGGCAGGGTTTCCCCGATATATATTGGTCAAACCTTGAGGGTTCGGATTTGGATTTTGGAAACTTCATTTCTTGTTTTTCCTTTGCCGAAAGTTTAATTTACGCCTGGCAATACACAAATGACGAAGTTTATGTAAATAAACTGATAAGACTTTTAGAAAGTTTTATGAAAAATGATACCCAAAGCTTAAATGTTAAAGTTGAGGGTGAAAGGCTTTCAAATTTTGTAACCATTTTTAATTTTCTTTTAGATTATGAAAACATGAACCCTGTTTTTTTAATGGATTTTTTAAAGTTTATGATTAAAGAAGCAAGGGAGATTGCAAGCAATATAGATGTGGATTTTCCCGATAAAACATGGAAGTTATATGAAGCGTGGGGATTGTATAAGTTTTGCGCATATTTTCCCGAGTTTGTAAATTCTAACGCTTGGTTTTTGGATTGCAAATCAAAAATTGAGGGGTATTCAAGGACACTTTTAAATGATGATTTCAGCTTTTTTGAAAGCTCAACAAGCTATCTTTATGAGTCCCTTTGCCTGTTTGTAAAAATTAAAGAGTTTTCGGACATATTTGGCATTGGATTGAGCGGCGGATTTTATGAAAATGTAAAGAAAATGGCGCATTTTTTTGTGAACTTAACCTTCCCTAACGGTTATGCAATCGGTTTAGGGGAAGCTGGCTATAAAGACGCGGGGGATTTTTTAGAAAAGTTTTGTGATGTGTTTTGCGACGATTATTTAAAATTTATAATTACAGGCGGAAAAGAAGGGGTTGAGCCTGATTATTACAGCATTTTTTATCCTGACGCGAAACTTGCGGTGATGAGGGATGGGTTTTTAAAAGACAGCTTATACTTGGCTTTTCAAAACTACATGCCAAGTTACAGGATGCAAAATGATTTGCTTTCCATAAACAGTTACGCTTATAACACGCCTTTGCTTGTTGACAACGGAAGATTTTATAATTTTATAAATGAAAAAAATGAATGGCTAAAAAGCGGGGACGCTCACAATATTGTATCTGTTGAAGATTTGTCTTTAGATTTAAACACAAATAATAAAAGTTTTGATTTTTGGGATAATGAGTTTATGGACATGGCTATTTCAAGCCATGATGGCTATAAGGATGTAATATATACCCGTGCGGTCAGCTTTATAAAAGAAGAGGGCTTTTGGATTGTATCGGATTTGTTGGAGTCGCAAAATGTGAATACCTACAATCAAAACTGGCATTTTCTGCCCCGAAGTACTTTGGAAGTGGACAGCGAAAGCAAAACCGCAAAAGTTACAGTGCAAAACAAGGCAAATCTAACCCTTGTACCGCTGGATGAACCCCTGGCCCTTGTAAAGGATGGGTATTTTTCAAAAGATGGCGGCTATTTGGTAAAAACCAAGTATTTGGCGTACCAAAAATGTTCTGATACCGCAAATTTTGATACCCTCCTCTTCCCTTCTAAACTTGGCGGGAGTATTGAAATAACCGCCCAAAGGGTGGATTTAGACGTTCCAGGCACAGTGGCAGGGGGAATAAAAATTAATTTACCCCAAAAAACGGGTTACTACTATATTTCCCATGAAGATGAGCCGAAGATGAGGGATTTTTCAGGCTACCAAATCCATGCCAAAAGCTCATATATTAGTGAAATAGGTGAAAGCTTGGAATACTATTCCCTCTTTGGCGCCTTTTACTTGGGAAAAGAAGGCACGCGGCTAATCGAAAGCCCTAAATTGATAGAAAATATATCAGTCAAAACTTGCGGGGACTCGTTATATATTTATTCAAGCAGCAAAAACATTGTGGAGTCGGACAATGAACATGAGGCTATTGCAATTTATGCCCCGGATGCGGGCAAGGTTTATTTTAACGGCGAAGAAAAGCCAAACTTTAAAAAGGTTGGGGATTATATTTATGTGGTAAAATCCACTTGTGATGATGGTTCTATTAAGCCAAACAGCCCGTTTAGGGAGTATTCAAGCAAAATTTTCACGCCAAAAGCTTTGCCGCGGAGGCTTTTTGGAAAAAATCAAATCATAGAGTTTGACTTAACGCCCGTGGATGATAAAATTTTAGGTACCATTTCCTTTGGCGCGGGGGATAATTTGGATTTGCAAAACGCTAAAATGGGTTTGAGGCTTTCTTTTTCAGGATATTTTGAAGTTTGCAACAAAAATAAATATGAGGCCGCCTATTACCTTCCATATCGGAAAAACACCAAATACCATGTTAAAATAGTTTTTGATATGGAGGATAAAAAATACTCGGTTTATGTGACGGAAAACCAAAATACATACTGCATTGCAAAAGACTTTGAATTCAATGAAAATTCAGCCGCAAGGGATTATATCAATAAGTACATTTTAAAATCGGACTCAAGCGGGGATTTTTATATTGAGAATTTGGAAAGCTACAATGACCCGCCTGCTGCGGAATTTAGTTATATTGATATTAATTCAAATGAAGATGAGTATTTATTAAACATAGGAATAAACCCGAACAATACAAAAGTAACCCTTGCGGTTTCATATTATGATTTTTACGGGAGGTTTTTAGGGGTAAAAACATATAAGGCCAATGAAAATGAAACTGAATTTACTATTGGGTTTTTAAAGAAAGACATTGTATACCCGTATTTTATGATTTATATGTTTGAAGGGGAGCTTGCAAGCTTAAGGCCTGTAAGAATGAAAAAGATAATCTGCGCGTATTAAAAAGGAGGGCTAATTTGCATGGCGCTGCCCCGCCAGCCCTTTTAAGAGGTGTGGTTTTCAAGAATGTACAAAAAAACCACGGAATTTAACGCAAGAGGTTTTGTCCCAATAGCCCCAAGGCTTCAATAGTGCAGTTTGTCAAAATTAAAAAAAGGGAAGCATATTGCTTCCCTTTTTAATTTTTAATAGTCAAATGACCTGATATATTTAACCTTCATTTCAGCGTAATTTGTGCTGCCGGAAGGCTCTTCCGCCCAGCCGCCTACGCCGAGGTTAATAATTGTATACAGGTTATAAAAACCTTTAATATAGTTTTTATCGTTATTATAGAATGCCACATGGTCATCAAAGTAAACCGCAACGTATTCGCTGTTCCAGTCAAGGGCAAACTTGTGATAATCCTTCCATATTTCGCCAACGTGGTATTTCTCTGTGCGGCTGTTGTCCTGACCATTGGTCTTAATATGGAATACCGTATACATGTATCTGGGGTTATCGGTTAGGTATTCGAAGATGTCAATTTCAGGCGGCCAGTCGTCTTTGCAGTTTAGCCAAAATGCCGGCCAGAAACCGTATTCGCTTGGAAGCTTAAAGCTTCCTTCAAGGTAGACATCCCCGTTAAACAGCGTGTAATTCCATCCTGAGGTGGAAACGCCGCTTACGGCGCCGGTTTTAAACTTGTATGATGTCCAGCGGCCTTTAATGTTGTTCCAATAGCCCCATTCGCCTTTGGAGTTTTGGATTGAGTTTACCCGTTCGGCTTTTAGGATTAGTTCGCCGCCGTCCACAACAACTTGTGAATCCCTTACAACCGCTGAATAGTTATGGGAATCACCCCAAACATAGCCTTTTCTCCACTTGGAAGTGTCCAAACTTGACCCGTCAAACCTGTCGCCGAGTTTTGGCGAGTTTTCCGCCCTGACCTTCCATGTCGCGCGGCCCCTGCTGTTGTAATCAGAAACAACTTCAGCCCTTAATCCGTTATTTGAGTGGCAGATATATCTTGTTGGGTCGTCATAAACCTGGTAGGATGAGTGGTTTGAGTCATTAAGGCCCGATACCTTATAGAAAGTTGCCCGCCTTGCGAAGCTTTCGGTTCCGTCGTTTTGCGCAAGGGTAATGGAGTTGTCGGAGTTTCGCACTAGGAAGTATCCTTTTCTATATGGTGAATCTGATTCAATTGAAACGCCGTTTGGGTCATAAAGTCCCGGCCTTTCCACGAATTTTGCATGGTATATAGGTTCGGGCATTTGGTCAATGCGAAGTCTTAAGCTGGTTTTGCCGTCTTCGTTTACATATCTTAAAAATCTTGCGGCGCTTGTAACAGAGTCGTGAGCCTCAAATCTCACAATGGAGTTTAGCGCGCTTCTTGAATGTTTAATTGTATTTGTATTTAT
>JAAYMJ010000031.1 GCA_012521455.1 Clostridiaceae bacterium | reverse complement strand
TAATACCCGAAGGCTTATAACCTGCAAAAATCAGATACTTATGTATGGATGAAGCCCGCCAAAATTTAACGGTTGTTTAAAAAGGGAGGATTGACAGATAAGCTTAAGTAAATATACTGGACATAAATGTCGCGGATTTTTGGGTGAACTGATAAATCCAACCTTCCAAACCCTGTTGGTGCAATATTTTTTTCGGCGCCTAAAAATGCATAAGCGCGAAAGCCGTTGTTTTGGTATTTTTTTTTTCGTCAAACTTCATTTTTTCACCGTTTGACTGCGGGCTGAATTTGAGGCAATGGGGTTTTCACCGGTAAATATAAAACATACCGGTAATATATCAATTATATTTTTCATATTTGATTTGTAGAATTTGTATGTTTTATATCCCGCGTTTACGTCAACGCCCGTTTTTCTTGCAGCTTTCACTCATATCATAAATAAAATATCGGCAAGACAATGCCCCGGGTTTTAGGCAAATAAGATAAAGCTAAAAAGGGCTAAGCCCTCTCTCCTATTTGGAACCTCTCTCCTTCCTGCTTTTCCAAATCCAAGAGAAAGCGCTTAGCGTCAAGGCCTAAGGAAAAGCCGTGCAAGGAATTGTTTTTCCCCAAACACCTGTGGCATGGTATAATAATTGGGATGTTATTGTTTTTGCACGCCATCCCCACCACCCTGCTTAAGTTTTTGTTTCCTAAACTTTGTGCAATCTCGCCATAGGTTTTGGTTTTTCCATATCCGATTTTTAAAAGCTCTTCCCACACCTTTTTATAAAAGGCGGGCCCTTCAAGCTGGAACGGCACGGTAAAGCTTGTCCTTTTGTTAAAAAAGTACTCATCAAGCTCTTTTTTGGTTTTATAAATTATTTCATTTTCTTTTTTAGTTGCGCAAAATACGGGAAACGGGGTTATTTTTTTCAAATACTTGTCGCTTGCCAATATAAACAAAAGCCCAATAGGGCTGTTATATGAAGAATAATAAAGCATATAAAACACCCTTTACTAATTTATTGGCACCTTAATAAGCTGGTTTGGATAAATATTTGAGCCTTCCAAATTGTTGATTTTATTGATTTCATAAATCACTTTACGGATATCCTGGCCGTTGGAATAGTATTTTGCAATATCCCAAAGGGTATCGCCGGGATTTATTTTTATTATAACATATTCGTCAGGTTTTTGCGAAAAATTGCAAAACGCGCTGACATTTATTGTGATAACTAAAGTAACTAATAGCAAAAGCAAAAACAATTTACCTCTTTTATTTAACCTTCTCCTTTTCATGCCAAACACCCCTCTAAAAAGGATCTAAAGCGAACAAATGTTCTTTTGTCTTTATATTATCAGAACAAATGTTCGTTGTCAATACTTTTTTTTAAAAAATAAGAACAAATGTTTGTATTTTTCAAAAAAGTATGTTATAATCTAATTAAAGAAAGATTTACCATATGGGAGGTTTTTTTGTGGCGGTAAACGAAAAAAAACAGCAGGAAATTCTTGATTCTATAAATAAACAGATAAATGAAAAGGGTTATCCTCCCACAGTTAGAGAGATTTGTGCGGCGGTCGGGTTAAAATCACCTTCTACTGTGCATGGATATTTGCAGAGATTAGAAAAAAAGGGCCTTTTGGAAAAAATCCCTTCAAAAACCAGGGCAATACGGGTTGCGGTTGACACAAAACGGGATAAGGTCAAGACCATTGATAAATACATTGAGGTGCCGGTTTTAGGGAAAATCAGCGCGGGGCTTCCCATATTAGCTGAGGAAAACATAATCCGCACCTTCCCCCTTCCCATGGATTTTGCCCAAAACGAAGATATATTTATGCTTCAGGTTAGAGGCGAAAGCATGATAAATAAGGGGATTTTAGACGGTGATTTTGTGGTTGTGAGAAAGCAGGAAAGCGTTCCAAACGGCACCGTTGCCGTGGCGCTTGTTGGGGATGAAGCAACTGTTAAGACGTTTTATAAAGAAAAGGGATACTATAGGCTTCAGCCCGAAAACGATTATATGGAGCCTATCATTTGCAAGGAAGTTCAAATTTTAGGCAAAGTTATCGGGGTTTTAAGGATAATGAAGTAATAAAAAAGGCATATCCCAAGCCGGATATGCCTTTTTTGTTTTAGCAACAAACGCTTTTGCTGGGCTTTTTTATAACAAAAAGGCCCAATCTATGAGCCTTTTTGTTATCTTATCTGACCGTTTCCAAAAATGATATATTTTATGCTGGTTAATTCTTTCAATCCCATAGGGCCGCGGGCGTGGATTTTTTGGGTGCTTATGCCGATTTCCCCGCCGTAACCAAACTCAAACCCGTCGGTAAAGCGGGTTGAAGCGTTTACATACACACAGGCCGCGTCAACTTCCTGATGGAATTTTTGGGCCTTTTCATAGGATGTTGTAATGATTGCCTCGGAGTGTTTAGAGTTATATTTATTTATGTGTTTTATCGCCTCGTCAATGTCAGAAACAACTTTTATAGCGATTTTATAATCCAAATATTCGGTGTACCAGTCCTCTTCTGTAGCAGGCTCAATATCGGGCAGTATCCTTCTTGTTTCTTCGCAGCCCACCATTACCACATTTTTTTCCTTTAACGCTTTATAGGCTTTTGGCAAAAACTCATATTTGATTTTATTGTTTATCAAAAGCTTTTCCGCGGCGTTGCAAACGCCAGGGCGGCTGGTTTTCGCGTTAATCAGGATATCTAACGCCATTTCCTGGTCGCACTCATCATCCACATAAATATGGCAGTTCCCCGTTCCCGTTTCAATTACGGGCACTGTCGCGTTTTCAATGCAGGTTTTAATCAACCCTGCCCCGCCGCGGGGAATTATAACATCCACATATTCGTTTAGCTTCATAAGCGCAAGCGCAATTTCCCTGCTTGTATCAGGCACAATATTTATGCACTCTTTTGGAAGGCCTGAATCTATTAGTGCTTTTTGCATTATTTCACAAAGCTTTATGTTTGAATTTATTGCCTCACTTCCGCCCCGCAAAATTACCGCGTTTGAGGATTTTAAGCAAAGGCACGCCGCTTCCACCGTCACATTGGGGCGGGCTTCATAAATTATGGCAATCACACCTAAAGGACCCCGCTTTTTGCCTATCACAAGCCCGTTTGGCCGCTTTACCATGGAGATTACCTCATCAATGGGGTCGGGGAGTTTTGAAATCTCAAGGGCGCTTTTTGCGATTTGCCCTATCCTTTCCTTTGTCAGGGTCAGCCTGTCTAATAGCGCCCCGCTTATCCCCTTTTGTTTGGCGTTTTCCAAATCCTTTTCATTTGCCAAAAGTATCTCATCGGTTTTTTCAATTAATAATTCAGCTATTTTAGTTAGCGCCTCGTCTTTTTTTGTGGTGGATATATTATTTAAAACATAACTTGCTTCCTTTGCGCTTTTTCCAATTTGGTTTAACATAATATCACATCCTTTTTAGTTTTTCTTTTCCTAAAAAGAGTGTGCCGCAAGGTTTTTCATCAAATATGGTATACAGTGTTTTGGAAGGGTTGTTGCCGTTTGCGATTATCATGTTTATTCCACGGCTTGTGGCGATTTCAGCCGCTTTCAGCTTTGTGGTCATGCCCCCTGTCCCCTGCTTTGTGCTGGAGCCCGTTGCCATGTGCTTTATTTCGTCGGTGATTTCTTCTACCACTTGAATTAATTTTGCGTTTTCGTTTTTATGGGGGTCTGAGTCATAAAGCCCGTCAATGTCGGATAACAAAATAAGCAGTTCTGCGTCAATCAACGAGGCAACAACCGCCGACAGGGTGTCATTGTCGCCAAACTCAATTTCTTCATAGCTTATAACGTCGTTTTCATTAACTATTGGCACAACGCCAAGCGACAAAAGCGCCTTAAAGGTTTCAATGGCGTTTTCCTTCCTGTGGTCATCATCCACCACATCTTTTGTTAAAAGCACCTGCGCCACATGGTGGCCGTAGTCAGCGAAAAATTTGCGGTACACATTCATAAGCTCAATCTGCCCGATTGCGGCAACCGCCTGCTTCATCCTGACTTCACTTGGGCGGCTTGGCAAATTCAATGTCCCAACCCCTGCGCCAATGGCGCCTGAGGAAACAAGCACCACTTCCCTGCCTTGGTTTTTTAAGTCGGATAGCACTTTTACCAAATCCTCTATCCTTCTTATGTTTAATTTGCCATTGGGATAGGCTAAAGTAGAAGTCCCGACTTTAACCACAACTCGTTTTGCGTCTTTAATGCTATTCATTTATCTTACCCTTTCGTATAATTGAATCCTTTATAAGAGGGATATCAACCGGAATTTTTAAAATCATTTGCGGGTGTGGCGCGCTGTCGATATCCTCATCATTTTCATTTTTCATTTCACGGATTATTTGTTTATAATAACCCTTTACCCCCGGCTGGATTATTTCAACTTCATCGCCTTTGAAAAACCGGTTTCTCTGCTCAATTGTCGCAATTTTTGTTTTTTCGTCGTAATCCAAAACAACACCAACAATATCGTAATCCCTGATATACGAGCTTGTGCCGTAAACCTGGGAACCTCTTTCGCCCAAATAAAACCCTGTGGAGTATTCACGGTGGCTAACCTTTAGCAGTTCTTCCATCCATGCGGGGTCGGCGACAAAATTTTTTGGGTTTTCATAGTACGCGTCAATAGCTTCACGGTAAGCCTTTGTAACCGTTGCCACATAATATGCCGACTTTACCCTTCCCTCGATTTTTAAGCTGTATATCCCAGCCTCTATAACCTTATCTATATGATTTATCATGCAAAGGTCCTTTGAATTTAAAATAAAGGTACCCCGCTCATTTTCATAAATGGGAAAATACTGCCCCGGCCTTTTTTCTTCAACCAAAGCGTATTTCCAGCGGCACGGGTGGGCGCATTCGCCCTTGTTTGCGTCCCTGCCTGCCATGTAGTTTGAAAGCAGGCACCTTCCTGAATATGAAATACACATCGCACCGTGCACAAAAGCTTCAAGCTCGCACTCAGGCGGTGTTTTATCCCTGATTTCCCTAATTTCATCAAGAGTCAGTTCCCTTGCAAGAACCACCCGCTTTGCGCCCATTTTGTGCCAAAACCTGACCGTTTCATAGTTTACATTATTAGCTTGTGTGCTAATATGAATTTCCATGTCTGGCGCTGCCTCTTTTACAATTGAAAACGCGCCGGGGTCAGAAATAATAATGGCGTCAATGTTTAATTTATCCAGTTCTTTTACATACTCCCTAAAACCTGCTAAATCGCTGTTGTGGGGTATGATATTTGCTGTGACATAAACCTTTTTGCCCCGCGCATGGGCAAAGGAAATCCCCTCTTTCATCTCCTCAAGGGTAAAATTTTCCGCCGCGTTTCTTAAAGAAAATTCCTCCCCGCCGATATATACGGCGTCAGCGCCATAGAGAATTGCCGCTTTTAACTTTTCAAGGCTTCCGGCGGGAGAAAGAAGTTCGCATTTATTCAAATTTATACTTCCTTTCAAAAAGTGTGGATTTATTGTAATTGATAACCTCCGTATTTTTTATAAGAAATTGCCACCCCGTCGCCAATGGGAAGAATGCTTGTGTCCAAAAGGGGATGGGATGAAATTTCGGATAAGTATTTTCTCAGCCGTTTTACGATTGTGATTTTTCTTCTTATAACCAGTTCGTCGGAAGAAATCATGCCTTTGTATAAAATATTGTCAGAAAATAATATGCCCCCATTGTTTAAAAGCCTGATTATAAGGGGCAAAAATTCAATGTATTGGGCTTTTGCCCCGTCTAAAAATATAAAGTCAAAAGGGTCTTGCAAATTTTTTAGTATTTCCTTCGCCTCGCCGTGAATTATGGTAATCCTGTCGCAAAGGCCCGCTTTTTTTACATTTTCCCTTGCCGAATTTACCATATCCTCCATTCGCTCGATTGTTACAATTTTAACATCTTCCAGTAGCTTTGCCATAAAAATTGAGCTGTAACCTATTGCAGTGCCCACTTCCAGCACGGTTTTCGGCTTTTTTATATCAAACAAAACCCTGATTAACTGCCACACTTCGGGGTGGATTATGGGTATTGGGTTTT
>JAAYMJ010000006.1 GCA_012521455.1 Clostridiaceae bacterium | reverse complement strand
TTTAACGGGATTTTTGTAACCGTTAACACCAACAGGGTGAAAATCCCCATGAGCAGAAAATCATAAAAATTGTCCCCCATAAAAAGTATCACGCAGTAATATATGGTCCACAAAATCTTAACCCGGGGGTCCAGTTTATGGATGGGGGAACTTCCCGGAAAGTATTGACCCAAAGTTATATCCTTAAGCATTTTACCAATCCTTTCAAAGCTTGCCTAAAAGCTTTAAAATCTCTTCTGCCGCGTCCTGCACCGTAATAATGTTTGGCGGAAGCGGCATACCGTCATCCCTGAGCTTTTGGCACAATTCCGAAATTGACGGGGCATTAAGCCCGATTTGCCTAAGCTCGTTTGCCTTCGCGAAAATTTCTTTGGGGCTTCCCATCATGTGGACTTTCCCCTTGTTCATTACAATAACCGTATCCGCAAGCTTTGCAATATCCTCCATGGAGTGGGAAATTAAAATCACCGTAAGGTTTTCCTTCTTGTGAAGCTCTTTTATCTCCCTTAAAATCTCATCCCTGCCTTTAGGGTCCAATCCCGCGGTGGGCTCATCCAAAAGCAGGATTTCGGGTTTCATGGCAATTACCCCCGCAATGGCGGCCCTTCGCTTTTGCCCCCCCGACAAGTCAAAGGGGGACTTTTCCAAATGCCTTTCTTTAAGCCCCACCACTTTTGCCGCGTAAAGCACCCGCCTTTTTATCTCTTCCTCGTCCAAATTCATGTTTTTAGGCCCAAAGGCAATATCCTTGTAAACCGTCTCCTCAAAAAGCTGGTGCTCGGGGTATTGGAAAACCAAACCCACCTTATATCTTAACTCCTTTTTGTTTTTGTCCTCATATATGTTTTTCCCGTCAATTAATACCTGCCCGCTTGTGGGCTTCAAAAGGCCGCAGATAACCTGCACCAATGTGGATTTGCCGCTCCCCGTATGGCCGATTATCCCCACAAACCGGCCTTTTTCAATATTTAAATTTATATCAACCAAAGCCGCCTTTTCAAAAGGGCCGCCGGCTGAATACACATAGTTTAAATTGGTTATCTTAATCATATTTTTGTCCTTTCGCCGAATGCTTGTTATAAATTTTTATAATTTCCTCCCTGCACTCGTCAACGGTGAGGACATCATCCCTGATATCAACCCCGTTTTGCCTTAAAATATAGCATAATTCCGTAACCTGTGGCACATCAAGCCCCGTGTCTTTCAGGGCTTTTACCTGCCTGAAAACCTCCCTCGGGGTGCCGTCCATTATTATTTCGCCCCCGTCCATTACCACAACCCTGTCGGCCCCCACCGCTTCGTCCATGTAGTGGGTAATTAGCACTATGGTTATCCCCATGGTCTTATTTAAATTGGTAATGGTCTTTATTACTTCTTTTCTCCCGACAGGGTCAAGCATTGCGGTGGGCTCATCCAAGACAATGTATTCAGGCTCCATGGCAATAATCCCTGCGATTGCCACCCTCTGCTTTTGGCCCCCCGATAAATGGTGGGGTGCGCTTTTGCGGTATTCATACATCCCAACCGCCTTTAGGGCATTGTCCACCCTTTTTCTTATTTCTTCGCTTTTTACCCCAAGGTTTTCAGGCCCGAAGGCCACGTCTTCCTCCACAACCGTCGCCACAATCTGGTTGTCGGGATTTTGAAAAACCATGCCCACCCGCTTTCTGATTTCCCAAAGAAGGGATGGGTCTTTAGTGTCAAGGCCTTCAACGAAACATGAGCCGCCGCAAGGCAGCAATATCGCGTTAAAATGCTTGGCAAGGGTGCTTTTCCCGCTTCCGTTATGGCCTAAAATCACCGTAAAGCTTCCTTTTTTAACGGAAAAATTCAAGCCTTTGAGCACCCTAAACTCATTTTCTTTTCCATGATTATAGCTAAACTCTAAATTTTTTGTTTCAATCAACTAAACTCACCCGATTTCCCATCTCCCTGTCGCGCCGCAGGGGAGGATTAAATTTTTGTGGCTC
>JAAYMJ010000030.1 GCA_012521455.1 Clostridiaceae bacterium | reverse complement strand
TTTCCTTAAATAAGCCCAAATGCTTGCAAATAGAATCCAGCGCCGCTTTTTTGTCCGCTATTTTATACTTTTTGTTGTACCCTACAAACCTCTTATTTTCACCCCTTCCTTCATAAAGTTCAACCACTTCAACCGAAGAAATCGCGGCAGAAACCGATGAATCCAGCTCATTTATGGGCTTTGGGCTCCCATCAGGGTTAAAAATGTTTCTAATATCAAAAAAGGCAAGTTTTGCATATTCTTCAATCACTTTTTGGGCTGTGATATTTAGCTTGCTTGAAATATCCTCCTGCTTTTTTCTTATGTATTCTTGCGCTTTAGGCATCTTTAAAATCCGCTTTGCGCTGGAATAGGAATACCCCGCCCTCTTTGACGCCTCTTTTATATTAAAGTCAATCAAATACTCATCACAAAGCCGCATTTGCTTTAAAGTTAAATTTTCGCCCATTTTATCCCTCCAAATATAGTTTTAAGCAGCCTCTCTTTTTTATTTATGCCTAAAAAAAGAGGGTGCGAGAAAAAAAGGCAACAAAAAACCGCCCTTTTAAAAAGCGCGGTTTTTTTGTCAAATCAATTTTTAAAATTATCAAACTGCAAAAATCAATTTTTTCAATATTTTCATTGGGTTCTTTTTCCCACACTAGCAATATACCACATAATTATATATCATTGTGTATCATCTTTTGTTTTTATGTAATCTGAAATTGCCTCCTTATGTATCCTGATAATCTGAATATAGCTGTAATTCATCAATTCCGCGATTTTTTCCACGGTATATCCTTTTATATATCTTAAATACAAGACATTTCTCTTCGGCTGGGGAATTTGGCTGATTTTTTTTTCAATTTGAAGCCGTTTTTGATTTATAAAAATGAATATTTCCCTGTGCTCATTCTCCAGTTCAATCAGCTTTGCAATCTGGTCTTCCAGGCTTGATCGGAAACCTTTCGCATGGGGCATATCCGACAAAACCTTAGTGGTCTTTTCAATTTTGCACCTGAATTCTTTTATGTCATCTTCTTTTTGTTTTAAATACAATAAATTATGAAGATAACTCTTCAAATCCGCAATAGCTTCTTTTTCTGTCATTATTTCCCCTCCCTTATCCAATAACTTTCTTTTATATAGACATTTAGTCTATTTAAACTAAATAAAATAGCTCCAAACTCAAACTGTCAGCGCCATAAAATTTCCATTATTTTCTTTTTTATCAATTATAATAGACACTTTGTCCATTTGTCAATATATTTTATAAATTATATAGACATTTTGTCCATTTTATAACTAAATATTTACAATAGACAAAACGTCTATTATAATATAAACAGAACAACCCAAAAATAGAAAGGAAGGATTTCTATATGATGGCCAAACGGCTTAAACAGCTAAGGGAAGAGAGGTGCTTAAGCAAGAAAGAGGTCGCAGAATACTTAAATGTTAACCCCTCGACTTATGGAAAATATGAGCTTGAAAAAAGGCAGCCTGATTTTGAGACCCTTTCCAAACTAGCAGAATATTATGATGTCTCTGTTGACTATATCTTGGGCCTTTCTAATATACGGAAAATTGACGAAGCGTTTTATGCATTTATTGAAAGAATGCAAGAACTTGATGAAGAGACAAAATCCGATGTCATTCGGTTATTAGAACATTTAATTTCAAAAAAAAATAAATAAAACAGCGCATAAAAACAAATATGAAAGAGGTACAGCGTATGGACAGTTTGCTAAAACTATATAAAAATGCTGAAGAAGAAGGCATTGAAATAGTTGATTTCCCGCTAAGCTGCTCAAAAGCCATGATTTTAAAATTTCAAGATATTTGCGCTATTGCATTGGACCACAGGAAAATCAAAACCAAAGCGGAAGAAAAAGTCTGCCTTGCCCATGAACTGGGTCACTATAACACCGGCACATTCTATAACACCAAAAGCTCACCGACAAATATCACAAAATGCGAAGCAAAAGCCAACAAATGGGCAATTTGTGAGCTTGTCCCTTTAGATGAGCTTATAAAAGCATCAAAAAGCTGCAAAAATTATTATGAACTTGCCGAGTATTTTGAAGTCACAGAAAGCTTTATTAAAATGGCGGTCGAATACTACGAAAGGATTGGCGTTCTCTCAGTAGAGAGCGAAAATTAACTAAAAAAATAAAAAAAGAAGGGTGTATAATGAAAAACTTTTTAGACGCTGTAAAAAACAGAAGAAGCATATACGGCATAACTAACAAAAGCCCCATACCCGATGAAAAAATCATTGAAATCATTAACACCGCGGTAAAACATACCCCATCAGCCTTCAACGGCCAAAGCCAAAGGGTAGTTGTTTTATTCGGGGACAGCCATAAAAAATTATGGCAAATAGTAGAAAATACTTTAAGAAAAATCGTGCCCGAAGAAAACTTTTCATCCACAAAACAAAAAATCGGCTCATTTTCAGCAGGATACGGCACCATTTTATACTTTGACGAAACCAATACCACCAAATCCCTTCAGGAACAATTCCCCCTATATAAAGACAATTTTGAAGTATGGGCAGAACATCAAAACGCAATGCTTCAGTTTGTGATATGGACAGCCCTGGAAGATGCGGGTTTCGGCGCAAGTTTACAGCACTATAACCCGCTAATTGACGAGGAAGTTAAAAACACATTCCAAATCCCCCCGTCATGGCGCCTCATCGCGCAAATGCCCTTCGGGCTTCCAACATCACCTGCGGGGGAAAAAGAATTCTTGCCGCTATCTGAAAGAATTATCGTAAAAAAATGACAAAAAAAACACGGGAAATACATTTTTCCCGTGTTTTTTATTTTTTATCCAAAATTTTTATATATTTAAACATAAATATTATTTTTACTTTTAACACTTTTCAAATATGTTTTCTTATGGCCTTTAGCGCGCTTTTTTCAAGCCTTGAAACCTGCGCTTGGGAAATCCCGATTTCCTGGCTGACTTCCATTTGTGTTTTCCCTTCAAAAAACCTAAGGTGAAGAATTTTTTTCTCCCTTTCATTAAGCCTTCTCATGGCCTCTTTCAATGAAATTTCCTCAAGCCAGTTTTCATCTATGTTTTTATCATCGCTTAACTGGTCCATAATAAAGATAGCGTCCCCGCCATCGTGGTATACAGGCTCAAATAGGGATATGGGGTCTTGAATGGCATCCAGTGCAAAAACCACTTCTTCTTTTGGCAAATCCAATACTTTTGCGATTTCATCCACCGTTGGTTCTTTTTGATTTTGGTTTGTCAGTTTTTCCTTCACCGAAAGTGCTTTATACGCTATATCTCTAAGTGACCTTGAAACCCTGATGGAGTTATTGTCTCTTAAGTACCTTCTTATCTCCCCTATAATCATTGGTACGGCATAAGTTGAAAACTGCACGTTTTGGTTAATGTCGAAATTATCTATTGCCTTAATCAATCCAATGCAGCCCACTTGAAACAAGTCATCCACATATTCACCGCGGTTGTTAAACCGCTGAATTACGCTCAACACAAGCCTTAAATTACCATTTATAAACTTTTCCCTAGCACTTTCGTCGCCCTCTTTAATTCTTTTAAAAAGCTCCTTTTTTTCCGCGCTGGTTAGCACTGGTAATTTAGCCGTATTTACGCCGCAAATTTCAACCTTGTTCATCAACATCGTCAATCCCCCTAAAATGAGCTTTGCTTTTCAATTAAAGTATTACCTGTAAACTCAAATATATACGGACAAAATTGCGGTAAAAAAAAGTTTTTATCGCCCTTTTTTTCTTGACTTCGCAAAAAATAAAATATATAATTTATGTTTTTTATTTACAAAATTTAAAACTGGTATTAGAATATAAATTAGCATGTGCAAAAAAATAAAAATTATCAGGAAGGACGGTTAATATGGAAATCACAAAAGATTATGCCTATCAGGTACTAAATGAATATATAAAAGGCGAATACCTGCTAAAACACTCAAAGGCAGTTTCCGCCTGCATGGAACACTTTGCTTCACTTTTAGGCGAAGACGTGGAAAAATGGGGGATAATCGGGCTTTTGCATGATATTGACTACGAATTGTACCCAAATGAGCACTGCAAAAAGGCAAGGGAAATTTTAGAAAAACACGACTTTCCCGAAGAATACATCCACGCCGTTCAAAGCCACGGCTACGACATTGTAATCGACATAAAACCCGAACACATTATGGAAAAAGTCCTATATACCATCGACGAATTAACAGGCATAATTTTTGCGGCAATCCTGATGCGCCCCTCAAAAAGCATTCTTGATTTAGAAACAAAAAGCGTAAAAAAGAAATACAAATCCCCCAGCTTTGCGGCAGGCTGCAACCGTGAAGTGATTGAAAAAGGGCTTAATATGCTGTCATGGGATTTAGACTATGTGATTACACAAACCATTGAAGGCATGAAGAAAAAAGCCGTGGAACTAGACCTTGTCGGAAACTTAAAATAAAAAATCCCCAAAAGGGGATTTTTTGTTTATATGTAAAACCACTTTTTGCAAAAAGCATACCTTTATAAATTTTCTTCTCCTGTTAACCCAAAGAAAATTTCTCTTTTACCCGCAAAAACTAAATAGTAATTGTTTACAAATACCTTTTTTATATTATACTTAAACTAAAATATATATGAGGTGATTTTATGGAATTTAAACAAAAAGTATGCGTAATCACAGGCGGTGCCAACGGCATAGGAAAAAGCCTTGTAAAAGAATTTGCCGGACATGGAAGTTTCGTCGCCTTTATCGACATGGACAAAGAAGTCGGTGAAAAATTATATGAAGAACTAAATTCCCAAAACCACCTTTTTTACCACGGGGACATTTCTAAAAAAGAGGTTTTGGAAGGCTTTGCCCAAGAGGTTATAAATAAATATAAAAAAATTGACTATTTAATAAATAACGCATGCCTTACCAAAAAAGGAATACTATCAAACTGCTCTTTTGAAGATTTTAACTATGTCCTAAATGTGGGGGTTACCGCGCCCTACTATTTATCAAAACTGTTTTTAAACCACTTTAATGAAAACGCAAGTATCATAAACATCTCCTCCACCCGCGCCTTTATGTCCCAAATGGACACCGAAAGCTACACCGCCGCAAAGGGCGGGATCACTGCCCTAACCCACGCCCTTGCCGTAAGCTTGGCAGGCCGCGTGCGGGTAAACAGCATAAGCCCGGGCTGGATTGAAACCGGGGACTACGGGGCTTTGTCCAAAGAAGACCACCTCCAGCACCCCGCAGGAAGGGTCGGGCGCCCCAAAGATATAGTAAACGCGGTAATGTTTTTATGTAGCCCTAAATCAAGCTTTATCACGGGCCAAAACCTAACTGTTGACGGCGGCATGACAATAAATATGATTTACCATAACGACCACGGCTGGATATATAAAGAATAAACAAACCCCACCCTTATTTTCAAAAATTCATGTAATTATCCAATGGACTGCGGGCAAAAAATATGATATAATTAAATTGCACAAAACCAAACAAGGGCGTGATTTTATGAATTTTGGAAGAGTTTTAAAAATTTCCATAGGTTGCGCTTTGTCAATCCTGATTGCAAGCGTGTTTTCAATCCAAAACTATATTTCCGCGGGCTTAATTACCCTGCTTAGCCTTCAAAACACCAAAAAGGAAACCATAAAGCTAGCCCTTCAAAGATTTATTGCCCTAATCTTAGCAATAAGCATATCCTATATATTTTTTACAATTTTAGGCTTTAACCTTTTGGCTTTTTCCCTATACCTGTTTTTCTTTTCCCTAATAAGCATTTATTATAATTTAACCCAGTCCATTCCCATGTGCACAGTTTTAGTCACCCATTTTTGGATACGCGGCGACATAAGCATGCCATTCATTTTAAACGAGGTATGTCTTTTCATAACCGGCGCAGGGGTGGGCATAATTTTAAACCTGTTTATAAGGCGCAAAATCGCAGAAATCAAAAACAGCCAGGCTAAAATTGAGGACTTAATGAGAAAAATCATCTCCCAAATCTCCGACGTAATTTTAGGAAAAGGAAATGTTTTAGAAATTCACGAAAACATGGCAAAATTAAAAAAACTGCTTTCAAAAGCGAAAGAGCGCGCCCATGATGCTTCAAACAACACCCTGCTAAGCGACTTAAATTACTATATAAATTATCTTGACATGCGTAAAAGCCAGTATATAGTGCTAGACAGGATTTTAGACGCGTTAGAAAAATTCACCCACCTTTCCTTTATCCCTTCAACCAGCGAAAGCCTGTCACAGTTTTTAAAAAACATATCCAGTTCCTTTCACGAATACAATAACGCCGTTTCATTAATCGAAGAGCTAAACACACTAAAAAGCCAGATTAAAGAAAGCCCCCTCCCCCAAAGCCGGGAGGAATTTGAGGCCCGCGCCCTGCTGTTTTCAGTATTTAACTACACCGAACACCTTTTAATTATTAAGAAAAACTTCGCAGACTCCCTTTCCCCTGATGAAAAAAGAACATTTTGGTCGGACAAATACTGCAATTTGCCCACACAAACCAATTTTTAACACGCAACACCTTAAAAACCATGCTAAACTATAAAACTAAAATAAGAAAACAGTCATGCCACTTTGCCTTGACCCTCTCTGCGTGAAAACTATCCTAAACTAAAACAGGG
>JAAYMJ010000387.1 GCA_012521455.1 Clostridiaceae bacterium | reverse complement strand
GTCAATGATGTTAAAAAAGGGAAGCACCGCCAAAAAGGCAATGGCGGATAAAATTATGTGTATGACAAATACAAATATTATGTTTTTTTTCATTTTAATACCCCAGCACATAGTTTTTTAGGTAATTTACAATTTCCCTGTCCCAGTACTGCCATGAGTGGTCCCCGGGTCCTTCGGAATAGGTGTAGCAAGGCAAAAATTCTTTTGCGACTCGGGAAAATTTTATGTTTTGCTCATACAAAAAATCCTCAGTCCCGCACCAGTGGTATACGGAAGGCTTTACATCCCCTAAATTTTTTACCACATAAAATAAATCGTGCATGGTGTCTTTTATATCTTCATAGCCAAAAACCGGGGCAAAGTCGTCCTTTCTTTCATTTACAAGTTCCACTATGTCGCACACCGCTGAAAAAGCGCCGATGGATTTAAAGTTATGGGGGTTGTTTAAACCAATTTTTAGCGCCCCGTATCCCCCCATGGAAAGCCCCGCAATATGGGTGTTCTCCCGCTTTTGCTCCAAATTAAACTGCTCTTTTATAAATCCGGGAAGCTCTCCTGATAAGTAGGTATAAAAGGGAAGGCCGTATTTCATGTCGGTATAAAAGCTCTTTTGGGCGTCGGGCATTATTACCGCGATATTTTTATCCCTAACATACCTTCCGATGGCAGAATACTCGTCCCATGTCCTGAAAGTGTCGGAAAGGCCGTGGAGAAGGTATAAAACCTTTGTGCCTTCTTCCCTTTTTTCGGGAAGGTACATAATGAAATTTGTCCTCATTCCCAAAACGCCGGAATAAAAACTGCACTCAAGGCGGGCCATATTTTTTACCTCACTTTTCATTTAGTAATTTATGAAGTTCTTCCATGAAGGTGTTTATATCCTTAAACTGGCGGTACACTGACGCAAAGCGGACATACGCCACCTCGTCAATCTGCTTTAAGCGCTCCATTACCATTTCGCCGATTTTTGAAGATTGGATTTCCCGGACAAGGGAATTTGAAATTATGGATTCAATTTCGTCAATGACCTTCTCAAGCTGTTCAACGGACACGGGCCTTTTTTCGCAGGCCTTCATAAGCCCTCTTAAGATTTTTTCCCTGTCAAACTCTTCCCTCACCCCGTCTTTTTTAATTACCATAATGGGGAGGCTTTCCACTTTCTCATATGTTGTGAAGCGCTTTTCACATTTCATGCATTCACGCCTGCGCCTTATAGAGGCGCCCTCGTTTATGGGGCGCGAATCAATCACTTTGCTTTCCAAAAAACCGCAAAAAGGACACCGCATATTAAATCCTCCATAAGTTTATTCAAGCATATCAATTCTGTTTTTATGCCTTCCGCCTTCAAATTCAGCTGTCAAATATGCGTCCACAATCGCTTCCGCCATTACGGGGCCGATTATCCTTCCCCCTAAAGTTATGCAGTTGGCGTTATTATGCTGTTTTGCCAGGGCCGCTGAAACCGGGTCGGAACATAGGGCGGCCCTTATCCCTTTGATTTTATTGGCCGCGATTGATACCCCTATGCCTGTCCCGCAAAATAGCATAGCGCAGTCGCAGTCCCCGTCTAAAACCGCGCAACACGCTAGTTTTGCATACACGGGATAGTCGCAGGATACTTCCTTGTCCGTTCCGAAATCTTTGACTTCATAGCCTTTATTTTGCAGATACTTTTTTATATGCTCTTTTAGGTAAAAACCGCCGTGGTCGCTTCCTAGCGC
>JAAYMJ010000386.1 GCA_012521455.1 Clostridiaceae bacterium | reverse complement strand
GCCTAATGAAACTTCCAAAGGTTGAATAATTTAAAAATATATATTAAAATTAAGGAAGCCAAGGCTTCCTTAATTTTTTTGCGCCTTGACGCGGCATTTTTTTTATAATATAATATGCTAACAAAATATGGAAAAGAGGGATAGCTATTAATAACTTTTTTAGCGGGGCGATTGTGGACTTTTGCGTTTCGCTTTACGGATTTATCAAAAAAAATATTACGGAAAGCTATCTTTACAACCTGTTTTTAAAGCTTGATTTCAACTGGCAGGGCAGCCTTTTTTACAAGATTTTCCTGCTTCCCCAAAGGGCTTTGGAAAAGCTATATAAAATGTATGAAGGCCAAATCAACGAAAGCAAAACCAAGGAGATTATTTTAAAACTAAAGGATATAGACATATACCTGGTTTTGGCCCTTTGCGCGCTATATCCCTT
This sequence comes from Clostridiaceae bacterium, assembly GCA_012521455.1. GTDB lineage: Bacteria > Bacillota > Clostridia > UMGS1883 > JAAYMJ01 > JAAYMJ01. Next base: position 6,106 of record JAAYMJ010000386.1, on the reverse strand, counting down.
ATTCAGCGACACCGTTTTAAAAATCACAATCCTTTTTGTGTGCCTGTTTTATTATTTGTCAAGCTTCATTTTAAAGCGGGAATTTTCAAAAATTGACGAGTTTGACATGTTCATATTATTATTTATCGCGGTGTCAAGCCTTTTTTCCTCCTACGGGAAGGACTTGTTTGCATTTACCGGGGTGCTTTTGGACTTTGCCATAATGAGCATATACTACCTAAACCTAAAAAACGTAATAATAACAACCAATTCCCAAAAACTTGCCCTTTCCTTGTATGTTTTGTCGGGCCTAACCTGCGCAAGCATGGCCTACATAAACGAGGAAGGCTTAAAAATCGAAGGCATAAGCTTTTTTTACATTTTGTGCCTGCCTATTGCGCTGGACTTGTTTAAAATCCAAAAAGGGGTAATAAAAAAGGCAATTGCGCTGATTTCTGCCCTCATTATGGCCTCATCCTTAATTACGCAGATTTCAAACTACACAAACCCCAAAGCGGCTGTTGTCATGGTCAGCTTCATCGCGGTAAAGGACATCCGCTTCTTTTTAGCGGGGCTATTTATAATTTTATTTTTGCCCCTTTTTGTGTGGGAAGGGAGTTTAATCAGCTTAAAAGACATTGAGAAGGCCTCAAAAGTAAACAGGGTTTCCATATACAATACTTTGCTAAACTTCGCCTCAAGCGTAAAAAACGGCATGAGCGGCATAAGCCGCCTTTTTGGCGACATAGCAATCGGCGCTTATTTTATGTTTATCATAATCATGCTAAATACGGTGCTTCGGAAAGCAAAAAACAAAGGGGGGACCCTCAAGGCGCTGATTTTAGCCGCGGGAACCTTCATTTTATACGATTTCGGTTTCAGGGGAAGGCTTATATTTTTAATCTATATCGCGCTAACATCACTAAATGAAGAGGAATATGGGTATGAAAAAGTTAAACAGCTTTGATAAATTCATAATTGCCTTTGTGCTTTTATCCCTTGTGGTGCTTATTGGGTTTTTAGCTTATACCAACAAAATGGATATGGAATATGTCTTTGAGGCGGATTTTCCTACCGACGCTAAAATCAGCGCGGGGGACGTTATATATTTGGATTTTGAAAAGTTAGGGAAAATCGGGAAAATTGAAGTTTCGGAAAGCTACACCATATCGCAGGATTTACAAAAAGGCGGGTTTGTCAAAATACCAAATGAGGGGTATAAGAAGTACCGCATAATTTGCCAAAAAACAAAAAAGCAGGATGTTTTGGCAGGGGACAGGGTGAAAATCACAATCAACGGCTATATGGCAGAAGGGCTTTGCATATCATCAAGAAAAATAAGGTGACGCTATGAAAAAGGAAGGAAAATTTTTTGGGGTTTTAAGCCTGTTGGACATTTGCGTAATAATCATAGTAATTTTTTTGGCGCTTTCTGCCGCCTTTAAAAACATGCGTTTTACAAAGGACGTGGAGTTTAATATCTATATAGATAAAATCCATCCTGAAATCGCAAACTCCATTGGTTATGATAACATATATTCACAAGACAGGCGGCAGAAGATTGGAAAGATTATAGCTATTGAAATTTCCGACGCGTACGGTTATATTATAAAAGATAACGGCGAAAGGGTGCTTGCCCAAATACCGGACCAAAAAAGCGTGGTACTTAAAATCAGGGGTAAAGGCAGTTTTAGCGGTTTAGGATTAACCATCGGGGGGGATACCTATCAAAAGGGGTCCGAAATTGCCTTTTACTCGGATAATTTCAGGCTAAAAGGAGTGTATAGATGAAGGTTTTAGGAATAGATTACGGGGAGGCCCGCTGCGGCATATCCGTAAGCGACCCCTTGGGGATTACCGCCCAGCCCCTTACCACCATATCTGAAAAGGATTTTTCAAAGCAAATTGAAAAAATTATAGAAATCGCAAAAGAGCAAAATGTTTCCGAAATCGTGGTGGGGCTTCCGAAGAATATGAACGGGACATTGGGCGAGCGGGCGGAAAAGAGCATGGAAGTCGCAAAAATTTTGGAAGAAAAAACCGGGATAAAAACAATCCTTTGGGATGAAAGGCTTTCAAGCGCCTCCGCCCACAGGGCGTTGGAAGAAGGGCTGGTGTCCGGAAAAAAAAGAAAAGGCCTTGTTGATAAAATTGCCTCCAGCATAATTTTGCAAAGTTATTTGGATAGCAAAAAAATGTATTGACACAAAAATATACGTATAATATTATATAATGGCAAGTGAAAGAATTTGTAAATCCAAAATTTTTGGGTAAATTATTTAATAGCAAATCTTTTTGAAAGGAATGAAAATTATGAATAATGAAGAAAACAGAGATGTATTGGATGAAATCGAGGAGGATTTTGAGTTTCTGGACACTGTGGAATACAACGATTCGCTTTATTTTGTTCTAATCCCGGCAGGGGAAGATGAAAGCGAAGAAAGCGAAGTTTATATAATGAAACTTGTATCCGACGAAGACGGCGAGGATATGCTGGAAGCGGTTGAAGAAGCCGAAGAATTTGACGCAGTGTATGAAATCTTTAAAGAAAACAACAAGGACGAGTTTGAATTTTTAGACTAATAAAAAAAGGTTTAATATCAAGATATTTCTCTAAAAAAATGTTGATATTTTCAGCGTATGTTGATATAATATTAATAGAAAATTCCCTGCGGTGTTCGTTTAGATAAGGTATTATTTAAACCCAACACCAATTACTAAGGGAGGCTGACTCTTGCTGTGGCGTGTATGCAGGCATTTATGTCTGAAACCCAGGAGCAGCAAGGAGGCCACCCACCTGCGTGAGGGCAGGTTTAAAATATACCTGGAGACGGCATGGCGGGGCCTTCTATTTACTGCAAAGTAAATAGAAGTGTTAATTTCGGATTTTTAATCTTTGTTTTATTTTAATCTCAAAAAGCCGGGGCCAAACTCATTGGAGTTTGGCCCCGTCACTTTTTTATGAAACTTTCGCGGCAAATGCTTTTTTATTTTGTTATACCTTCTTTAAAATCAATGAATTTCCCGCCCGCCATGACTTTTAAAAGGCGCGCTTCAAAATCCAAAGGATGGCGGTCAAAGAATAAAATGTCCGCGTCCAAACCCTCTTTAATTGAGCCGACCCTGTGTCCAATTTGCGCGTTTTCCGCAGCATACCTTGTGATGGTCAAAAGGGCTAAATCCTTTGAAATCCCCGCCTCTTTTGCGGCCAGTGCCGCGCACAAAGCAAGGTGCTTTTGGGGGATAACCGGGTGGTCCGTTATAATTGAAACCCTGATACCTTCATCTAAAAGCGCCTTAACATTTTTAAACGAAAGGTTGGCCAGTTCCGGCTTGCTTCTGTCGGTCAAAAGGGGCCCCACGCACACGCCCACATTTTCTTCCTTTAGGTATTTCGCAATCAAATACCCGTCGGTGCAGTGCTCAATTGTGGCGTTTAGCCCAAACTCATTTTTTATCCTCAAAGCGGTAAAAATATCGTCGGCCCTGTGGGCATGGAATTTCACAAGAAGACCGCCTTCCACAACCTCTTTTAAGGCCTCCATTTTAATATCATAATCAGGCTCGTCTTCTTCCTCTGGGTTTATCTCGTATTTTTTAAGCTGCTGGGCATATTTTTTTGCCTTGTTCAGCGCTTCCCTGATTAACGCCGCGGTGCCCATGCGGGTGGAAGGGGATTGGTTTTTGGCGTGATACACCCCTTTCGGGTTTTCCCCAAGGGCCATCTTCATGGCGGCAGGCTCTTTAATTTTCATGTCGTCAATCCTTATCCCGTAGGTTTTCATGGCGATAAACTGCCCACTTACGGGGTTTGCGCTACCGGGGCCCGTCACAACCGTTGTAACCCCGTTTGACAAAGCCTCGCGGAAGGCATAGTCCATGGGGTTTACAGCGTCAATCGCCCGCAAATGGGGGGTTACAGGGTCGGTGTCCTCGTTCCCGTCGTCACCTTCGGCGTTTAATGAGTCCTCCCACATCCCGATATGGGAATGGGAGTCCACAAACCCCGGGCATACATAAAGGCCGCCCGCGTCAAAAGCTTCCTCACATTCAGGGCAGTCTTTCATTCTGCCCACCTTTTTGATTTTTCCCCCCTCGGTTAAAATAAAGCCGTTTTCAATATTTTCCTTATCCATTGTTAATATGTAAGCGTTTTTAATTAACATAGCAACCACTCTCTAAATAAAAAATTAGTACATAACCCGCAAAAGCGGAATTATGTACTAATAAATTTTATAACATTTAATTTTTGTTGTCAATTGCAAAAACAAGCTGGGCGCACTTTTCCATAAAGGGGATATTCTTTTTGTAAATCCCGAAAACCTTCCACCAGGGAAGCGGGTTTTCCCCAAGCCCCACTTCCACGGTGTAGGCGGGGATGTTTAGCTTGTGTATGCAATAGTCCTTAAACCCCGAAAAACTTGCCACCCCTTCGGGAACATCCAATGCGTACCCGCACGCTTGTGATAACTCCTTTGCCCATTCAAGGCCTTTGGGCGGGCATTTCCCCAAAAAATCCCAGTAAATCACTTCCCCCTGGCTGTGGTACGCCACAACCAGCTTAAAGTCATGGCTTTTTGTGTATTCCACAAGGGCCCTGCTTTCAGGCTCGCTTTCAGGGCTTTCCCCCCCATAGCGGGTTGGGCCGGGGGATGTGTAGCCCAAATCTTTTGCAACCATTTTGGATATGTAAAAATAGGCGTCGTAATTGTGGTTTAGGTCAACGCCCCTTGCGTTTGCCTGCCATGTCTTTGAAAAATCGGGGTTGCCGTTGTTCATTTTAACAAGGCTTTCATAATATTTTGAGCTTTTGGAAACCTTGTTTTGGGCAATGTCCGCCCCGTCGGGGTTGAGCATGGGGATAATATGAAACTCAGCGCCCGGCGGGTGCTTTAAGAAGTATTTTGCGGCCTTTATTAAAAAAAGCGCCGTTATCCACTCAAGCCCATGGTGGGTCCCCACAAAAAGCACGGGATTGCCGGTCCCGGTTACTATTGAATATATGTTTTTGCCCATGACGCTTTTTCCGATGATTTTAACCCTTGCCCCTTTTTTTTCAAGCTTTTTTATATCCCTAAAAACCATATCTGACGTATACATATTCCCACCTCGCAAAATGGAATATATACTATGTATATGAAATATAACCCCAAAAAAGAATAATAAATCGCAAAGCCTAGCAAGAACAAAATATCCCTTAACCTTTTATAGCTTTGGATTTTTAAAGCTTCCCGCCAATTTACCAAAAACCAAAAACAATATTACCGCAAGGTAATTGAAATAAAAAAGCAAGCCGCGCAACGCGGCCTGCTTTTTTAAGAATTTATATTTTATAAGGAAGAAGTTATAGGTAATCTTTAGGATTTACAACTTTTCCGTCTTTATACACTTCAAAGTGCAAATGGCTTTCCTCTGCGATTTCAGCCAGCGCCGTATCCCCGACGCCGCTAATGGGAGTGCCTTGAGTTACTTTTTGCCCTTCTTTAACCATTTCAGCGGTTGAAAGGTTCTTATAAACCGTCTTTAGCCCGTTGTCATGGCTGATTTCAATTGTAATGCCATACATATCGTCGGTGTAGATTTTTTCAATTTTACCATCCAAGGCTGCTACTACCCTTTCATTTTTAGGAGCTGCAATATCAATTCCGGAATGGGTGCGGTAGTCATTCATGGTTTTGGAATAAACCAAGGCGTCATGGGAAAACTCTTTGATGATTTTGCCGTTTACCGGCATAATCATCTTAACTTTTTTAGGGCTTTGGGTTGGGGTTGTGGTAGGCTTTGAGGTTTGCTTTGGTGTCTGCGTAGCTTTTGGTGTAGCACTGGGCGCTTGGGTTGGTTTTGCGGATGGTGCAGGGCTTACAACGGGTGACGGGCTTGGGGACGGTGCCCTGCTTATATTTGCTTCTTCTTCAGGGATAATCTGGTTGATGGACACATCTTCTTCAAGGTCTTCCACTCTGTTTAGCGACGCGAAATATCCCCATACCCCTATCATAAACATAATCACTATCAGGGCTATGTAAAGCCCTCCAGCTTTGAGATTGCGTTTCTTATTATCCATGCATTATAACCACCTTTGTTAGTTAGATTTCTAGTATGAGTATTACCAAATTGTGTATATTAT